>DATNIO010000251.1:0-3062 GCA_035604385.1 Verrucomicrobiia bacterium
CCCCGTGATGCGGTTGCGCACCAGCGGCACAAACTCGCGCAACACGCCCGCGTGGATCGTCATGTAATCCACGCCCTGCTCGGCCTGCTCCTCGATCACTTCCAGCATCAGCCCGATCGTCAAATCCTCGGTGCGCTTCACCCGCGACAGCGCTTCGTAGATCGGCACCGTCCCGATCGGCACGGGCGAAGCTTCGATAATCGCTTTGCGGATCGTCGGGATGTCGCCGCCGGTCGACAGATCCATCACCGTGTCCGCGCCGTAGTGCACGGAGTGATGCAGCTTCTTCAGCTCTTCGTCGATGTGCGAGGTCGTCGCCGAGTTGCCGATGTTCGAGTTGATCTTGCACTTGAACGCGATGCCGATCCCCATCGGCTCCAGCGCCTTGTGATGGATGTTCGCGGGAATGATCGCGCGGCCGCGCGCCACTTCGCTGCGCACCAGCTCCGGCTCGATCTTTTCGCGCCGCGCCACGTACTCCATCTCTTCGGTGATCGCGCCCTGGCGCGCGTAGTGCATCTGCGAAACGTTGCGCGTCCCGTTCGCCGCCGCCGTTTCCGCCAACCGCTTCTCAACCCAAGCGTCTCGCACTCCCATTCTTCCCCCTGAAGAGTCTCCACTCGCGGAGCGTCTCTGTCACGATGCCGGATTATCGCACTGCAATGCGCACACGGCAACCAAGTCAGTAGCACAGCGTCAGTAGCACAGACTTCAGTCTGTGGGGGTCCGTTAGAATGCCCGGGCCGGCAGCGTCAGCCACGATCAATCTCAAACCAGGATTGGCATGCTCGCCAAGATCAAATGGAAATCCACAGACTGAAGTCTGTGCTACTTAAACAGCGCGACGCAGAGTGATTTGTGTGATTTCGGGAGGGACGCCCAGGCGGACGGGGGCGCCGATTGTACCGAGCCCGCGATTGACGTAGACGCTGGAGATTGGAGATTGGTGGCTGGAGGCTGGACGGAAACCTGGAATTTCGTTGTCGTCCAGATCGGACGGAGCTAGGAGAGGGCGGCTGTAAAGCCCGGCGACATAGGGCGTGAGGAATTCCGCCGGGCTCCAGCGATGATCGAGGATTTCGACGCGCACTTGGCCGCCGTGCGTGTGTCCCGCGAGCGAAAGTTCGATGCCCAATTCCGCGGCGCGCGGAAACGAATTCGGATTGTGCGACAGCAAAATATTGGGAATGTCGCGCCGGACCAGCGATTTCATGCCGACCAGCATTGGCGCGCGATTTCCCTCGGCGTCCCGCTGGCGCTGGTAATCGACGCCGATCAGGTTGAACGCGCTTCCCTTCCAGCGCAATTCCACGTTTTCCTGGCGCAGCAATTTCATTCCAAATTTCTGAAAAAGCTCCGCGGACTTTTCCTCGGCTCGCGCGTAGATCTCATGGTTTCCGTTGCATCCCCAGACGCCCAGCGGCGCGCGCAGGCGCGAAAGTTCCGTAATGCAGTCTTCGAGCGGGTCCGTCCTGCCGGTCAGAAAATCGCCCGTGACGACGGTAAGATCGCCGTTCAGTTCGTTGGCCAGGCCGACGGCGCGACGCACCTGCGCGGCGGGCATGTACGATCCGATATGAATATCACTCAGTTGCGTAATGCGCAGGCCGTCAAGAGCGGGAGGAAGATTGGCGATGGGAATTTCGACTTCGCGTACGGAGAAGCGGAATCGTTCCGCCGCAAAGCCGTACGCCGCGCTCAAAAACGGCACAGCGCCCGCAACCACCCCCGCGGCCTGAAAAAAGTAGCGCCGGGAATGATTGATGCTTTCCCCATGCACGCTTCCCACCGCGAGTGCAGGCGATGCAACTGGAACTACAGGCTTGTCTGAATGCGATGCTCGCAAATGCTTCCACAGCCATTCCGCGCCGGCGATGATTTTGATGAACAGGTAGGAAAAAATCGAGCTGCTCACCCACAAACCGAAAAACGCCCACCACCAGGAGCCGCGAGAAATAACCCCTCGCATGTTCCTCGCCAACGCCGAGAGCGCCACCAGGGCGATCACCACAAGCGCCGCAATCAGCGCGCCGCGGACGCCCTTGCGCCATGCCGGCCTATCGATCCGGCCCGCAAATCTCCACGCCCGCGCAAACCAATAGCGCTGCGAAAGGAAAGCCAAGGAAATCCCAGCGGCGCCACCCAGAAGGCCGAGAAATATCAGAACTCCATGAAGCATCAAATATGGTCCCACGTTATTAGGATACAGCATGTGTGGTTCGGTTGCACGGAGGCGCAGGAGGGCAGTGTTTCAGGACACAATCGTCCGGCGGCAGAAGAATGGAAAGCTGCGGTAGCAAGCCTGGGAACACCAATCTCCCGATTGGCGTCAGCTGCTTCGCCAATCGGGAGATTGGCGTTCCCGGGTTCAGAAAACCGCAATGCGCGCGGTTTACTTCGCTGACGGAGGCGGCGTGACTAGCGACGTCATTTTCCGGATCATGCCGTCGGACTTGCTCAAGACGTAGACTTCGCCGTCGCCGCCCATGGCGATGCGGATGTCCGCGCGTCCGCCGCCGTAGGCGACGCCCTCTGGATCGGCCTTCGGCTGTTTATGGTCCGGGTCTCGCCATCCTGTCGTGGCCCCGGCTGCACCGGGCAGCACGCGGTCCTGAGCAGGGGTTCCCCCCTTGTGCGCGTACGTTTCGGCGACAACATCAAACATCCGGCGCTTCACAGCGGTTTGGCTGGAGGCGTCATAGGGGTTCTTGTACATGATTTGCAGCTCATGAATTTGCGCCTGGTGATTGCGCTGTCCGTGCGTTGCGATCATTTCGCCTAGGTCGACGTAAAAAATTCGGCCCGTCGTCATGTCATTGAAAATAAATTTCCCACGCATCTGCGGCATTAGCTTGCCTCGGTACACAAAGCCGCTGCCGATCGAGTCGCCTTCCCAATGGCTGTAGACGGCGGCCGGATAGATGGGAACGACCGGCTCTTCGATCCCATCCACGTGCAAGAGATCGCGATCGGGAAACGCGACGGGCGGGTTCTCCAGGCTGCCCGTCTTGCCCGCATCGTCCACAAAAAGCTGTTCGTTGCCCTCGCGCTCGGGATAACCG
>DATNIO010000252.1:0-4401 GCA_035604385.1 Verrucomicrobiia bacterium
CCATCTATTTTGATTTTTATTCTTCGTTTCAGGGGCGCGCCGGACTGTTTCTGGACGACATTTTTGTCCGGCCCGCCTTCCGCCAGCACGGCATCGGCACGGCGCTAATCAAGCACGTCGCGGGAATCGCGTGGCGCGAAAAATACTTCTGCATGCGCTGGGAAGTTCTGGACTGGAACAAACCGGCCATCGAGTTCTACAACAACCTCGGCGCGGTGTTTCTCGAGGAGTGGAAGCCGGCGATCCTCATCGGCGATGCCCTGGAAGCGGCAGCCAAAGGCGCCGCGTAAGTCCCTTCCTTTCACCGAGCAGTCTCCTAAGTACGTCTGTTTCCCTAATCCCCTGCAATATTTTCGCTGCTGAAACGTCTTCATCAGTAGATGGACAAGGCAGCGAGCACATACTGGCTCATGGCTGAGCAAGACGAGCGGCTCACCGAAACGATCGGCCGGGAACAAGGCCGGCTGCGCAATTTCATTCGCAAGCGCGTCGCCGATGAGTCCGACGCGGAAGACATCTTGCAGGACGTCTTCTACGAACTCATCGAAGCCTACCGGTTGACGAAGCCCATAGAGCAGGTGGGCGCGTGGCTGTATCGCGTGGCCCGCAACCGGATCATCGACCGCTTCCGGAAGAAAAAGCCCGAGCCGTTCTCCGCCGCCACGGATCCGGACGAGGAAAGCGGCGATTCGCTCTCGCTCGAAGAACTGCTCCCGTCGCCCGATGCCGGACCGGAAGCCGCCTATGCGCGCAGCATCTTGCTCGAAGAACTCGAAGCGGCGCTCGAAGAACTCCCGGAAGATCAGCGCGAAGTTTTCCTCGCGCATGAATTCGAGGGGCTCAGCTTCAAGGAAATTTCCGCCGAAACGGGGGTCAGCGTCAACGCTTTGCTCTCTCGCAAACATCACGCTGTTCTCTATCTTCGCCGGCGGCTGCAATCCATCTACGATGATTTTTTGAATCAATGAGGAGAATGAACATGAGAGGAAATAGGTTTTTAAGGGTATTGAAAGTCGTGGCGATCGTCATCGTGGCCTTCACGGTCTTCGGTTTCGTGGTCACGCATCTGTGGAACTATCTGATGCCGGGACTGTTCGGGCTTCGGATGATCACGTTCTGGCAGGCCGTGGGATTGATGGTCTTGGGCCGGCTCCTGTTCGGGGGATTCCGGCCCGGGCGCGGCGGGTTCGGCTGGCGGGGCGAGATGAGGCGCCGCTGGCAGCAGATGACGCCCGAGGAGCGCGAGAAATTCCGTGAAGGCATGCGCGGCCGATGCGGGCATGCGCGTACGCCGGAGCCGGACCGCAGTCCCTCTGTATGAGTTAACGATCTCACCCGGTTCTCGTAGGACTTTGGTAGCACCGGCATCTTGCTTGTCCCGATGCGACCGGGGCCGGTGGTGTTCGCTCCCGGGAGAGAAAACCGCCGGCAAGATGCCGGCGCTACCAAAAACCGCTGCCACTTGCGATAATCCACCGACACGATGAGCCAGTAATTCAATTTAAGCGCGGGAGAAATCCGCCGCGTGAACGCGCGGAACACTGTACTCGCCGTCGTATCGAGCCTGGGGTAGCAACGCCATGAAATTGTCCAAATTTTTCGTCTTTGTCGGCGTGTTGTTCGCCATCTCCGTGGTTGTGTACCTGACAACGACGCCGGGGGGAAAAGAAATCCCGCTCACCGGAATCGTCACCGGCAATGACGTGATTGTGGCCTCGCAAATCGCAGGCCGCATGATTCGCCTCACCGTCGATGAAGGGTCGCAAGTCCACAAGGGCGACTTGATCGCGGAAGTCGATCCGGCGGAGTGGATCACCGCGCGCGATTCTGCCGAGGCCAATATCCACATGCTGGAGAACAAAGTCCTGTCCGCCGCGGGAACACGCAGCTGGACCGACGACCAAACCAGCGCTTCCGTGCGTCAGGCCGAAGCCACGCTGACGTCCACGCGCTCGCAGCTCGCGCAGGCCCAGGCCAATCTGTGGCGCGATCAGACCACGTACAAGCGCACGCAGAGCTTATTTGACGCCGGCGTGGCCGCCGCGCAGGACCGCGACCTGGCCCTCGCGGCGATGCAGGCGTCCGATGCCGCAGTCAAGTCGCTGGAAGATCAGGTTCGCGCGTCGGAAGCGCAAGTGGCCGTGGCGACCGCGAACCGCCAGCAGGTCGGCGTCCAGCAGAGCGATCTTGCCGCGACGCGCGCGCAGCTTCAGCAAGCGCGCGCCGATAAGGCCACGGCGGACGTTCATCTCGGGTACACAAAAGTATTCTCGCCGCTGGACGGCATCGTCTCCGTTCGCGCCGCGCGGCAGGGCGAAGTGCTCCAGGTGGGCGAGCCGATCGTGACGGTTCTCGACGTGGACCACCTCTGGGTGCAGGCGGATGTGGAGGAAACTTACATTGACCGCGTCGGCCTCAATCAGCGGATCAAGGTTCGACTCCCTTCCGGCAACGTCCTCGATGGCACGGTCATCTTCAAGGGCGTGGAAAGCGATTTTGCGACCCAGCGCGACGTCAGCCGCACCAAGCGCGATATCAAGACGTTTGAAATCAAAGTGGCTATCCCCAACACGGGACGAACGCTCATGTCCGGGATGACAGCGACGGTGCTGCTCCCGCCGATTCCTTCAGAGCAAAGCTGGTGGCGCAGGCTTTAGCCTGTGGGGGTTCGGCCTTGCAAGGACCAAAAGCCACAGGCTGAAGCCTGCGCCACTGGCCTGTCGGAACAAATTGATTTTGTATACGGCGACTCGAAGAAAGTGATGAACTCCACCAACCACAACGCGATCGAAGTCACCAAATTGAAAAAACAATTTGGCGATTTCGTGGCCGTGAAGGAAGTGAGCTTCACGGTGCACACCGGGGAAATCTTCGGGCTGCTGGGGCCAAATGGCGCCGGAAAAACGACGCTGATTCGCATGATGACGACGCTGACGCCTCCCACTTCGGGAACGGCCAAAGTGGGCGGGCACGACGTGGTCACCGATGCCGACGGCGTTCGCCACGCCATTGGCGTGATCCCGCAGGCGCTCACGTCCGATCCGGAGCTGACCGCGCGCGAAAACATGATGATCCACGCCAAGCTCTACGGACTGACAAGCTCCGAGCGCGAACGATTGATCCCGCAATTATTGGAATCCGTCGGGCTGACGGAATTTACCGACAAATTGGTCGGCAGTTTTTCGGGCGGAATGCGCAGGCGCCTGGAGATCGCGCGCGGCCTCGTCCACTCGCCCAAAATCATGTTCCTCGACGAGCCGACCACGGGCCTCGACCCGGTGTCTCGCACGGCGGTGTGGGAAATGATCACCAAATTGAAAGAATCCGCGGGCCTGACCATTCTGCTGACGACGCATTACATGGACGAAGCCGACAAGCTCTGCGACCGGATTGCGATCGTGGATCATGGAGTGCTCGTAGCCCTCGACACGCCCACAAAATTGAAGGACAGCGTCGCGACCGCCGACATCGTGGAAGCGGAATTTGACAATCCTCCCGCAGGCTGGAACGCGACGCTGGAAAAACTCAACGGAGTCGCGAGCGTAGCCGATCACGACGGCATCATTCACATCTCGACGACCAGCGGCCCGCTCACGGTGCGGGAGCTGATGGATCTGGCGCGCGACCGCGGCGTCAATGTGCGGCGCGTTTCCGTGCAGGGCACGACGCTGGACGACGTGTTCCTGCACTACACGGGACGCCAGCTCCGCGACGCCGCCTCCGAGACGATGCGGCGCGACGTGAGCCATCTGTACAAATAAAGGGCGGCCCGGAACAAGTGAAATTTCAGCGCATCTCCGCCATCATCGAACGCGACATGCGGAAATTCCTCCGCAGCCCCGCGCTGATGATGAGCTCCATGATTTTTCCGCTGATGCAGCTCATCGTCCTCGGCTACGCGTTCGGCGGAAAAATCAAAGGGATCAAAATCGCGGTCGTGGACGAGGACCGCACCGTCTACTCGCGCGACCTCCGCGAGCGCTTTGACGCCATCGTGGCGGGGCCGCAGACGATGAAGGTGGAGAACTACAACTCGGTTTCCGACGCCATTGTCGATTTGCGCGCGGGATTCGTACGCGCCGTGGTTTATATTCCTGTGGATTATTCGCGCCGCGTCGACCAGGGAAACCGCCCGCGTATCGCTTTTATCGAAGACAACACGGACAATTTCGTCACCTCCGAAGTCCTCACCCGCATGCAGGATCTTGTGAAGGATATCAATCAGGGACTCAACCCGTTTCAGCCGGGACAGCGCTTGACCGTCCCTTTGCCCCGCCTGAATCCTCTCGTGGATTTGCAGGTCGTCGAACTGTATCCCTACATCGAATACATCAAATATTTGCTCTCGGGCTCGATTGCCATGTCCATTTTCATCGTGGCCATGATCGGCGGGGGCATCAC
>DATNIO010000253.1:0-34482 GCA_035604385.1 Verrucomicrobiia bacterium
GCCCGCGAATTCTCGATTCGCAACATCCTGTGTGCGGTAGATCTGAGCGCCCATAGCTCGAAGACTGTCCAATGGGCCTCGCAATTGGCCACCGAATTTGGCGCTCGGCTGATACTTGCTCATATCATCGCCGGAATGGAAATTTATGGGCCTGGGCCATACCAAGTGGATCCCGCCTGGACAGAGGCTCTTGTAAATTCCGCCGGCCACCAACTCGCAAACCTTCAACAAGAGGTTGGCACCAAGGCCGAAGTATTCATCGGCAGTGGTGACGTGCCTAAGATGTTGAGCCATGCGGCAAAGCAATCGACTGCGGACGTGTTGATTATCGGCCGTCCGTCCGGCGGCCGGCTGCGGGCCGCCGGCTATGGGATCATTCGCGAATCGTCCATCCCAGTCCTCAGCGTGTAAGGTTGCTCAAGGCGTCAAAGCCTTCACTATCTGAGATCCCATTAGCTGAAAATCAGCGTCTCCCACATTCCGGTAAGAGGACTTCTAAGGGCTTGCGAATACTTTTCTAGTTCCCTGCACGCGTCAAGGCAAGTCGAGCACGTTCCTTACTGGAAGGAACAAATCGATCCCCACTGGTGTCCAAATGTGTGACGGGACACTCTTCGAGGCGTCAATACATGACATCTGAAGAGCGGCATTTGCGGTGGCTATGCGTTTGGTTGAATGTTTGGTCATAGTCGAAGCCTTCGACGTGGAAATGGATAACCTCTCGAGGGAGTGAATCAAGTACTTCCCTACACGCCGGAGCTGAAAGATGGAACCATGGCTCAATCCAAAGTACAGTCCGGCTCGGTGATCGCGTCTCCCAACATCATCCCCATGGCCGACATCATGCTGGTGCTGCTTATCATCTTCATGGTGGTGACGCCCATGTTGCAGAACGGTGTGCCGGTGGACCTGGCCAAGGTGACCAATCCCATCGACATGCCCAATGCGGGCAAAGACGACGCAGTCATCGTGGCCATCTCAAGCGACGGCGTCGTCTTCCTGGGCAATACGAAGATGGCGCTGGACGATATCTCGTCGCGGGTGCGCGATCGGATTTCCGGCAGTCTCGACAAAACCGTCTTCATCAAGAGCGATGCGCGCACGAAATACGGCGACGTGGTGAGGCTAGTCGAGAAAGTGCGGTCCTCCGGCGTGGACAGCATCGGACTGCTCACCGATAAGATCGACCCTCGGGCGCCTCCGCCACCCATGCGATCGCGCGGAGAGTAGCTTTGTTTCGGCCAACCCTCTCCGCAATTAATCCTGGGCCACGGCACGATGCAGAAACGGCTGACGGATTAGCAGAGGAGGAAAGATCATGGGAATGGAAGCGGGAGGAAAAAAAGGCGGGGCAATGGCCTCGATGAATGTGGTGCCGCTGATTGATATTCTCCTGGTGCTCTTGATCATCTTCATGGTGATCACACCCTTGTCACCAAAGGGCCTTGAAGCGCGGGTTCCGCAGGCTTCGCCCGAAGTCAAACCGGCCGCGGATTACAACGTTGTCGTCGTCCAGGTGCTAGAGAACGATAACCTGAAGATCAACAATGATACGGCAACGTGGGACAACCTGGGCCTGCAGCTCAATAACATCTTCAAGCTGCGCGCCGAGAAGGTCGCTTTCGTAAAGGGCGACGATACTGTCGTTTTCGCCGTCGTGGCTCGGGCCATTGACGTGATGCGCAGTTCAGGGGTCGAAAAAGTGGGGTTGATGACTGCTAAGCTCGAGGCTGGAGAGTAGGCGCTATCGGCAATTGGCCTGCAGTTTCCGACAGAGGGCTTATCGGAACTTGGCTCTGGCTTTCGCTGACGAACGCCAAATGCAGACGGACTTCGCCGCGACTACCAGCCATGCGGAACCGAAAGCACGAGGCACACAGCATCAGCGGATTAATTTCGCTTTCGAGTCTTTTTGGGCGGCGGTAACAGAATGCGGCGCTCATTTTCCGTCATTTCGCGTTTGACTATGTCACAGAATATTCGCTCGATAGGAGTTTTAGTTTTGCCTAATTCCTTTTCGATTTTCGGCATAGCAAAGCCTCTGCCTCGTTAGGTACGTAGTGCGTAAGTTACCATTGATATGCAGAACCGTCGATGAAAGTTTGTGTGAACTGCTCGTCTGCGACGTCGCGGTGGCGTGCACTCCGCCTGTCATCCAAGGCTGTTGACTATTTCCCTTGGAAATATATGGCTGAGTGTTCTTCACATATGCTCTTGAAATCGTGGTTGTCTTGCCCACGTTCAGTGCTGCTCATCTCATACCCACAGAGGATGTCAACATCGTGCGTTATGGCTAACTGGTTCCCCAACTGTTCAAGCCGAATCGCGGCGTCCACATTGCCTTCCTGCGACAAAAGAGACACCCATTCTCCAAAAACTGCAACCCGGCGATGCGCTGTCTTCCCTCTTTTCGCGGCTTCCTCAATGAAACCGCCCACAACCTCTAAAAAGCGAGCCGATTCCGGCATGTCATTGACCATAAAGATGGGGAGTGTGCCGGCAGCATCCACCGCTAAGTACGTCCCCGCTTCAATCGCCGCATCAACATCTAAGCCTTCCGACTTCAACCTCAGGGTAAGGCTATCCCGGTGCGATTTGGTCGCAACAATGATGGCCGCATCACCCCTTTTCAGAGCGGCAGCGACAAAAGGAACGAGGCGGTCGAGAAGCACCATGTCATCCGAATAGAATTGAACTTCATGTCGGAAAGGGGCTTTAGCTCCTCGCTCCAGGATCTGAGTAAGCTCGCGCCTCAATGCGTTTTCCACCAGAGCCGATTGGCTTTCTCCGCGCGCGACTTGGCTGACGTAGGAGGCATCCACACCAAGCTGACGAGCCACCCGCTCGTAAAGACCTCTGAGCTGGGGTGACAAGTCCTTCGGTGCGCGTATATATGTGACCTTCCTCATTGTTGGTCACTCATGGTTTCCGGTTGCGATTTGAAGAACGTCCTTCCTGGGGAGCCTTGGCATGGGACCACCATGAATGGCGCGAGGACTCTAATTTTGCCGGACGTCAGATGAACCCCGCGTTTCCAATTCTTATAGCACCAATGAGATAAAGAAACCAGAAGGATACAGCAGCTGTGAATAGCTAGGATGCTAACGATAGTAATATAACACGGCGGTACTGATAACCGGGGCGAGCTCAATGGGTCGACGCAACACCATCTAATCGGTTAATCCGACAATACTTCCCCTGGAGAACCGATCTGTCCGGCTGTACTCGATCATAACTGAACAGGGCAGTGTTCTGTTTGAATTAGCGCTCGCGAGCGAATCTAGCTTTGTAGAGTCCTGCAAGGAGACTTCGAGCAAGCGTTCCGTCGACCCATTGAGACCGCCGGTCTTATCGGAATGCGCTCCCACATATCGGGAAGAGGACTTTTCGGGCACAAAGCATACTTGCGGTTACACTAAAGTAAACAGGAGACTATCAATGTTGGGAGTCGGTCGAGGAATTCATCAGGAACGCTAGACCACTCGCGCTTCGGGTTCCTGTTTGAACAGGGATCAGGGGTAACCCTGAAGCCTTGGTGTCCCGTGCTTCCATTCCGGAGCCAGGGCGAAGTGATCCCGGTTTGGCATTTTCACCTTGGGCAGGCTCTGGGCGTCCATGACTTCGTCTTCGCGAATGATGCCGTTCTTGAAGAGGAGATAGGCAGTCAGCGCATACACCTCATTGGGCTTCAGCGTGCCCTCTTTCGTGAGTGGCATGGCGCGGTTGATGTAATCCCAAATCGTCGTAGCGTACGGCGAGTGGAACGACATGAGGTTTGAATCGTTCACGCAAGGGTTGAGGCAAGGATAGGGGGACTTGGTCTTGCCGTCGCTCTTGATCAAAGTAGGAGCTGGGCCCCCTGAACCTGTTTCTCCATGGCATCCGAAGCAGGCTTTACGAACAAAGAGTCCCGCGCCTTGCACGGCGGTTCCGCTTCCTGGCGGGAGCTCCTTTCCCTCGGGGCCGATCGAGATATCCCACTTGCGGATTTCTTCCGCAGGGGGAGTTCTGCCTACACCGTAGGTGGGCGACTGTGCCCTGCTAATCTGGCTTAGCCCCAAGACCGCCATAACCAGGAGAAGCTTACGCGAGCCCATTGTGAACGCTCCCATCGCTGGCCACCCTCCACCCAAAAACACTATTGTCCAGGCCTTTTATCTGGAGATCTTTGTCATTTGGCTGATTCCAGTATTTCGCGATTTCGGCTCGCGTGGGTTGCACGGTGCCCAGTTCGTCTGTGCAGCGTGACATGATCACGCACTCCTTCCCATCCCACGTCCAGTGGAAGCCAAACCGGGTATGCGCCATCGGATATGCCGGGGATCGAAACTCAGCGGGCGTCCAGGTCTGCCCGCCGTCGAGCGAGATGTCCACGGTTCGAACGGCACCCGACCCGGACCAAGCCAATCCAGTGATCTCATAGAATCCGGGGCCGGGCAGCTTTTGCTCTCCGGAAGGAAATGTGATGACCGATTTCGGCCCAACCTGGCGATTGAGAGCAGCGACACGGGCATCGGCGGCAAGATGTCCGTAATCGTTGTATGTCATATAGTGCTGGTCCACCACCTTGATTCGCCGCAGATACTTGACGTTATGAATTCCTTCATAGCCGGGTACGATCAACCGAAGTGGGAAGCCGTGCTGGGGACGCACTGGCTCGCCATTTTGGCCGTAGCAAACCAGACAATCGTCCATGACCTTTGCAAGAGGAAGGCTCGTCGCGCCTTTCACGGTCTCCGCCCCTTCCGCCACGACGTAGGACGCGCCGCTCTGCACGCCGGCCTCCTTGAGCAACAGGGACAGGGGCACACCAGTCCATTCGGAGCAACTGGTCATCCCGTGCGTCTGCTGCACGGTTTTATGCGTGGCTCTCGCGCGATTTCCACTGCATTCCAGGAAATGGGTGCGGGTCACATAAGGCAGGCGCTTTAGTTCCTCCACCGTGAAAATCAGCGGCCTGTCCACCATGCCGTGAATCATCAGCCGATGTTCCTCGGGATTGATGTCCGGGACATAGGAGCCGCGATGGGTCGCCACATAATGGAGCGACGAGGCCGTGATGATTCCCACCGAATCCTGGAGCGGCGACAAGACGTGAAACGTCATTCCGAATTCATCCGGGGACATCCTCTCCATCACGGGAATGCGGACCGATTTCACGTAACGCGAGCGCTCGCCATAGGCGATCAGATCCTTGTTATCTTTACAATCTTTAGGGGGTGCCTCAGAAGGCGACATCTGGGCGCCGGCGGACGGCGCCACTCCCGCTCCCGCGGCCAAACCAACCAATGCGGCGCTATCCCTCAGGAATCTTCTTCGTCCAGATAACTTGGAACTCATGAGCGCTCCTTCGCGGCTGAAGTAGCCAGGAAGTGTTTTCTTGGCCTTCCCAGTAGCTGGGAGTATACATCCGTTCGGATTACAACCAAAAAAATCCTGCTGCGCCAGGGTGTCGATCGAATCACTGCTGCGATAATTTTGCAAGCCAGACGCATAGCGCCACTTAATTCTTTATGAAAACCCGGCGCGGGCTTCCCATTTATTGTTATACAGTCTCTAGGAAGTGTCGCACAGATACCATTTCGGAGGCTCGTTGGGACTCTGTTTCGGGGGAGGGAGTCAGCTGACTAACATGGCGTCGTCGCATCGCGTCAGTCACCTCCAGGCGATCTTTAACGCCAACGCACTGCATGATCCTGTGGACATGGTTCTTGATAGTTTGCTCGGAAAGGTTAAGAAGAGATGCGATTTCCTTGTTTGTCAGCCCTTGACTTATTAGCGGAACAATCTGCTGTTGCCGCCGAGTCAGCCCGAATTCGCGCTTGATCCGCGCGCTTGGACCAGCCACCTGTTGCCGCGAAAAAACTTCAAATAGATGCGCGCAAAGTTGGGGAGGGCAGATGGCCTGTCCTTGCGTCACCGCTCGCACCCCGGAGACGACTTCCGCGGCGGAAGCATCCTTCAACAGGTAACCTGACGCCCCGGCGCGTACGCAATCCAAAAATATATCCGGATCATTCTCCATATCGATTAGGACGACTTTGATGCCCGAGATTTGTTTGTTCGTTTGGGATATCAATGCGCACTCCGACATGCGCGCAGAAACCGAATCCAGAATTAAAACGTCGGCGCCTGATGTACCGATTGAGGAAAAAACATCAGAAACGCAGGCAGAGACGCCTGCAATTCTGAACTCACCTTTTCGGATGAGCAATCTGGCGAGAGTCTCACGCAATAACCGGTTACTCGCCATCAAAAACACAGATAGGGGACAGCTTTTCACCGGGCCACTCCACTCGGAAGCCTGGGTCAAAAAGCACTGTCACTTCATACCATAAAATTTTAGTTTACGACACCATAAAATTGTTCCTGTATGCACTTTTAACGGGATATTAGAAAACTTTAACTTTCTTGTACTTCCCTTAATCAATTCTAATGCCAAAACAGGAAAACGCATGATTGGGATCTTTGGCCCTCTTATTGCTTGGTGTAAGTGAGCGATCAACTTGCCCTCAACCCGTGACTTCTTCATTCCGGGCGCTCTTCGTGATTAGACCGCTCGTGGAAACCAGATCATACAAGCAGAACTATGCGCCATGGGTAACAATATTATTGATTCGTTAGATATGAAGTGTTGATGATGTTCTGGGGCGGCCGGCATTAGTGGAAAACGGCATTGAAACGGGTACCGGGCCTAGTACCACGACTGGTACGACAAATGGTACGAAAGGGGGTGACCGCTAAACCATTTCGTTAGTATCCGCGGTAGTTTCCATGGGACTGAATCCAGCTCCTTTTTGAACCTTCCTTTTTTGCCCGCATTCCCCTAGTGTGCGCGTGGGTTAAACCGATCGAAAGACGGAGCAAAACGTATGACCCAGCACATTCGCGTTGTCGTTGCCAATCGACCCCGGTTGATGCGCGAGTTGGTCGTAGAGACAATCAGCGAGCAGCCCGACATCGAAATTCTTGCGGAGATTCAGGACGAGGACAAAATTGTCGAAGCAGTTGAGGAGAAACACCCGGACTTTTTGATCATCGCGTTGAATGAATCCGATCAGCGCCCTCCTCTCTGCGACATACTGCTTCGCCGTTATCCCGAAATGAAAATCTTAGCCCTCGCGCCCGAGCGGAATAGCAGCATTTTCTATTGGGGATCGTTCGATATTCACGAAAGCTCGGTGGAAGCTTCCGAGGCGGGAATTTTGAGCGCTTTGCGCCGCAAGGGCCAGCAAATCGTCGGAGGTTAAGTATGCGTCCGGATACCCATCAGTTGTCCGATCGCCAGCGGATGGTGAACAAGCGAAGTTCAATTGTGATGGCTGGATTCTTGCTCCTGGTTGCGTGTTGCGCACCTGCGTTGCGCGCGCAACAACAGAATAACGCCCCGACCAAAACCTCGGATTTGGCGACTCAGAACTTGAGCCGGGTGGCGGCCTCTGCCGCGGAAGTCAAATCAGTTTTACTGAAGGATTCTGGCTTGATGGTTGAGTTAAAGCGCTGGGTAGCGAAAGATGCCACGGACCATGGTCAGATCGTCAGCGATTCAGACCTCACCGATGACGCAATGTTTGAGAGATTGGAGTCGGATGTTCCATTCCGAGCTGTGGCGACCCTTCTTGTTCAAAGATATGGCTATCTCCTTCCAAAAGTGAACCCTGAGTCTGAGGCCGGGAAAGAGAGAGAACTGCTTATCCAAGAAAAAACGAAATGGCTCGCGCAGCACCAAGAAGAAGAACTCGCGCAGGCACGTCAAGGGAGGACAAGAAATCAACAAAATAACGGCCCCTGCGACGTTCAGCATGATAACGAGTGTAATGAGGAGCAAGCGCGTCCTTCTTCTGTAGGTGGACCTAGGCGAGAGCCTCAACCAGGGCAACCACCCTCCAGAACTGTCCCCGGGGATTCATTACCATCCAACCTTCCCAATCCCGGTGGAAATGACTTAACCCGCGCAGCGCTCACGCCAAGCGATGAGGATTTCTCGAACACACCTTCCCGACTCCCATTTATTGACTCCTACGGTTCTTCCCAGTCTCTCAATAACGTCAGCGTGAACGCCTCTGAGACCCTTAATTCACGAATAGGAGGAGACGGACCGTCAAGTTCTCCCTTAGGCAGCGCAAACCCTGGATTTGGGAATCAGAGCGATGGATTGCTCGCTGCATTTGGAAGCGGAATTGCACCGGGATTGGGCATGGCAAGCGGGGCGCCAAGTCCTGGTTTGAACGGAATGGCAGACAGCCAGGGAGTGAGCCCTACGGCGCTGCCTCCGAATTCGTCGAATCCTTCCACACAGGCTTCCACACGCCGTTCCCGATCGACTTTACTTCCTGAACCACCAGAAATGATTCGCGAGAAGAGTCCCTATGAAGATATTCCATCACTTTACGATATGAATGTCAGGGCGGTCACACGGCCTGCCGCTCCGAAGCGATTTGGCGCAGAAGTGTTCGAGAATGGAACGCGAGACTCCCAAATGATTCCGATGGATCTTCCTGCCGGCCCTGACTACGTTGTCGGGCCAGGCGATGGATTGTCCGTCGATATGTGGGGAAGTGTTTCTCAACGTCTTTACCGAGTTGTGGATCGCGAAGGCCGCGTGAGTTTGCCTGAGGTGGGGCCGATTCTAGTCAGCGGAAAGAGCCTTGCCGCGCTTCAGCAGAGCCTGCAGCAGATATTGAGAAGTCAATTCCGCGATGTTTCGGCAGACGTTTCGCTTGCTCGCCTTCGAACTATCCGTGTCTACGAAGTGGGAGATGTGGCTAATCCTGGGGCCTACGACATTAGTTCGCTTTCGACTCCCCTGAACGCATTATTCGTGGCTGGCGGGCCTACGCAACGCGGGTCTATGCGAATCCTTAAACACTATCGCGGCACGCAACTGGTCCAGACCGTCGATGTATATGACCTTCTGTTGCATGGAGTGAAGACGGACCTGGCGCGGCTGGAAAACGGCGATACGGTGCAGGTGCCGCCGATAGGACCGCAAGTCACTGTAGAGGGGATGGTTCGCCGCCCGGCGATTTATGAGTTGCTCGAAGAGAAGACCCTGGCGAGCGTGCTGGATTTGGCGGGTGGCCTTCTGCCCACCGCCACGCTACGTCACATCGAAGTGCAACGCATTGTGGCTCATGACAAGCAGACCATGTTGAGCGTCGACATTCCCGAAGTGGGAAATGCTGCGGAAGTAACAAAAACACTCGAATCATTTGAAATTCACGACGGCGATCGAGTGCGGGTCTATCCGATCGTTCCTTATAACCAGGACACGATTTATGTCGAAGGGCACGTCGTGCGTCCTGGCCGGTATTCCTATCGTGCGGATATGCGGGTTACCGACGTAATTTCATCTTACAAGGACTTGCTGCCGGAGCCTGCCACGCGATATGCGGAAATCATTCGCCTGAACGCGCCGGACTTTCACCCGAGTGTGGAAGGATTTGATTTGGCGGATGCCCTTAACAATCCAGCGCAGTCTCCCATCTTGCACGCGATGGACACGATTCGAATCTTCAGCCGATTTGACTTCGAGAATCCTCCTACTGTATCCGTGCTCGGAGAAGTGCGCGTGCCGGGAACTTACCAAACATCGGGCCAGATCCGTTTAACCGACGCGGTTCATTTGGCCGGAGGACTTACCCCTGACGTTGAAACAGGGGACGCACAGGTGTTCCGCTACTTGCCGGATGGAAAATTCAAGATATTTAGCGTGAGCCTGAGCCAGGCTCTTGCAGGAGATCCGGTCGAGAACATACTTTTGCAACCACGCGATCGTCTGCTGATTCACCGCAATCCGGACGCCGTCGAGCCTGCCAGCGTTTATATTCAGGGCGAAGTGGCAAAACCGGGCCGCTATCCGCTTACGACCAATATGGGTGTCACGGACCTGATTCGAATTGGCGGCGGGCTCAAACCCAGCGCAGACTCGCAGACGGCCGATCTAACCAGATACCAATATTCGGATCAAACAAAATTGACAGGCCAACATGAGTCCATCGCTCTCTCCGCCGCGCTTAAAGGCGATATCCAATCCAACAACGTGCTTCAGAACGGAGACGTTCTTACGATTCGCCAACTGCCGGGTTGGAACGATCTCGGCGCCTCCATTGCCGTGAAAGGCGAGGTGAAACATCCGGGCACGTACGGCATACAACCCGGAGAGCGCCTCAGTTCCGTATTGGAAAGGGCGGGCGGTTTCCAGGCAGACGCGTATCCGTACGGGGCAATCCTGCAGAGGGTGCAGGTGCGTGAGATGGAATTACGGTCTCAGAACGAAATCGTCTTACGTGTAAAGGGTGCGCAAAGCAGTCTTGAGCTCCTGCCCGAGACAGATGCAAAACAAAAGGAAGCAAAACTCCAGGCCATTCAACAGTGGCAATCAACGCTTAATCAATTGAGCAGCAATCCTCCGCCGGGTCGCGTCACGATTCGTATTTTTTCCAAGATCGATCGCTGGAAGAACACGGCCGCTGACGTTGAAGTCAGGGCGGGCGACGTTCTGGTTATTCCCAAGAGGCCGAGCTATGTCATGGTAACGGGACAGGTCTACAACCCCACAGCCGTATCTTTCCGCCCGGGAAAAAGTGCGAAGTGGTATCTCAGCCAATCTGGGGGCCCCACACAAGTTGCTTATACCAAGGCGATCTTTGTCATCCGAGCCGACGGCTCCGTGCTTGGTTCAAAAAACAGCCTGTTGAGCGGGGCATCACTGAATTCTCCTCTACAGCCGGGGGACACCGTCGTCGTTCCGGAGAAGGCGCTGGGCGGTCAGGGCTTACAGTGGCAAACCGTTATGCTGGTCGCGCAGACGGCGTCGGCCATCGCGGGCACAGTGATTATCGCACTGCATTATTGATGAGCTGAAGACCAGGCATGACTCGACGGAATGCGAAATGCGCGCTTGTTTGCTGGTTGCTGGTGGCTGGTGAAATGCTTTGCGTGAACGGCTATGCAAAGCAACAAAGGCAAGACGCAAGTACGCCACTTGAACCAGTGAGCGCTGAGGTGGGAGACAAGAATTCGGAGATTGATTTGCCAACGAAACAAACCGATGGCGCGTATGAACCGGTCAACGAAAACACGAACGCTCTTGGAGTATCCTTCTTGAAGAATCTGCTGTCCGACCAAAAGGCGATTTGGACGAGTCCGACCCACCTTCGGTGGGCCGACGGGACTTGGTTGTTTCCGCTTGCCGCTGCGACGGCGGGTTTTTTTGCCACCGACCGAGCCGTTCCCCCGGCCCTCTCCACGGATCAGAATAAATTGAACCGTTACACAAGTTTTTCCAATTATGGGCTGTATTCACTGGTTGGCGCTGGCGGCGGACTCTACATTTGGGGCAAGCTCTCACACAACGACCACCAAAGGGAGACTGGCGTTCTCGCGGGAGAAGCCGCGATCAATGCTTTCGCCGTGGATTCTGCAATGAAGTATGCGTTCGGCAGGGAAAGGCCGAACCAGGGACAAGGGCAGGGCGACTTTTTTCAGGGTGGCGTCTCGTTCCCCTCCGACCATTCCGCCGTGGCCTGGTCGATTGCCAGTGTGGTCGCCCATGAATATCCCAGCCCTTTTACGAAGATTGCCATATACGGTTTAGCTACAGCAGTGAGCGCGTCCCGAGTCCTCGGAAAGCAGCATTATCCTTCGGATGTGGTCGTAGGCGGCGCGATCGGATGGCTCATCGGCTGGCAAGTCTATCGTACTCATCACGACACGGAAGTGGGCGGTGGCGGCTGGAGCAACCTATCCGGGATCGAAGACGGCGAAGAGAGCCGGGATCGCCAGCACATGGGATCGCCGTCGGTTCCTCTGGATAGTTGGGTGTATTCAGCATTCGAGAGACTTGCGGCATTGCGGGCCATCAATACCCAGATCATGGGCGTGAAGCCCTGGACTCGCATGGAATGCGCGCGCCTCACCCAAGAAGGCGGCGAAACTTTGCAACAGGGCCAGGTCATGAATGATGAGGAAGCGGCTCGGCTGCAGGCGCAACTGGAACGAGAATTTTCATACGAAGTCGCTTTACTCGACGGCGGGCGCAATCTCACGGCAAATCTCGAATCCGTTTATGGCCGCGCGGTCTCGATCAGCGGGCCGGCCCTGACCGATAGTTATCACTTCGGACAAACTGTGTCTTACGATTTCGGTCGCCCGTTCGAGCGGGGAACAAACGGCCAAGTCGGCGGATCATTCAGCGCGGACGCAGGGCCGCTCACTCTGTACATTCGTGCGGAGTACCAGCACGCCCCTTCCGGGCCCGCACTTTCTAGTGCACAGGTCAATGCCATCTCAGTTGGTGACGGCGTCCCTGCCACACAAGTTCCGGCCGGGCCGATTGCGCCGACCAATCGACTGCAGCTTCTGGATTCGTATGTCGGCGTGAATCTAGGGAACTGGCAAGTTACCCTGGGGAAACAGAGTCTTTCCTGGACCTCCGCGCCCGGCGGTTCCATGATTTGGAGCGATAACATTGATCCAGTCAATATGGTCCGGCTCGTCAATCCCGAGCCGATTCGTCTGCCGTACTTTCTCCGATATTTCGGCCCAGTCCGCATCGACCAATTTTTCGGCCGCCTGGAAGGGCATCCTTACATCCCTCGTCCATTCATTTATGGGCAGAAGATAAGCATGAAACCGTGGTCGTTCCTGGAACTGGGATTCGCGCGCACCGTCGAAATCGGAGGCCAGGGAAGCGTGAGTCCGCTCACTTCAAGGAATTTACTGGAAAGCTTTTTTGGAACTTACAATCGCGGGATCAATTCTATCGAAGGTAAGACCAGCACTGAAATGGACTGGACGTTTTATGTCCCTAGGGTTCGAAACTACATCGTTCTTTACGGCGATGCCTACGCGGTTGATGACCAGCTACCAATCAAAAATCCGCCGAAGAATCCGTGGCGCCCTGGCATCTATATCACACGATTTCCCGGATTGCCCAAGCTTGACCTTCATGTGGATTCCGTTTCGACCGAGCAGCCAGGCCTCTCTTTTGACAAAGCATATACCGGGGGGCCTGCCAACGCAGGACGTTTCAATTATTGGAACTACAAATATAGGGATGGGTACACGAATGGGGGAAATCTAATTGGGAACGCCGTTGGCAGAGATGGGAGGAACTTTGAGGCTTGGCTAACTTACTGGTTATCGCCAAGCAATAACCTGCAATTGTTCTACAACCGCAATAAGGTGGGCGCGGATTTCATTCCTGGAGGCGGATCCTGGCAAAACTATGGCGCTCGCAATGAGATGCACTGGCGGTCGGGCATCTACATGAAGACTGAACTGCAGTATCAGAACATCTCTAGTTATCCGTCACTTTTCACGGGACCTCAAAGGAACATTACGGCAATTGCGGAAATCGGGTTCAACCCTGGAGAAGGTGGGCGGAAATGAGCGGAACCGATAGAACGCCACGCTTCCAAGGAGAACGCCGCACTGATGCGAGACGATGTGGCCAAATCGACTGAGTTGCCGGCTGACGCCTTGGAACGTCAACCGACCTATGCGAATTCAGGCATTAACTTGGTTTCTTATATGCCGTCCTCCGCGACAATGTTGCGGCTCATATGGAATAAACGGCAATTCTTGCTCCGTTGGATGACTTACGGTTTAGCGCTGTCCGCGCTGACTGCTTTTTTGATTCCAAGGAGGTTTGAATCTGCGGCGCGTTTGATGCCTCCGGATCAGAGCAATTCCGGTGTGGCAATGCTGGCTGCTGCCGCCACTAGCCGGACCGGATCTGGGCTGGGGTCCGGGCTCGGTTCGATCGCCGGTGATTTGCTCGGCCTGAAAAGTTCCGGTGAACTCTTTGTGGGGATCTTGCAGAGCCGCACCGTGCAGGACGACCTCATCAATAAGCTTAACCTTCGCAAGGTCTATTGGGACCGGTATTTGGAAGATGCCCGGAGGGATTTGGATAAAAACACGGAGATATCCGAAGACCGCAAAAGTGGAATCATTACGATTCGCGTGACCGACAAAAATCCTCAAAGAGCCGCTGCATTGGCTCAAGAATACGTGTCAGAGTTGAACCGAATCGTTATTTCGTTAAATACCTCATCGGCGCACCGCGAACGAGAATTCCTGGAGGAACGGCTGGCGCAGGTCAAACAAGATCTGGAATCCGCAGAGAAAGGTTTCAGCCAATTCGCGAGCGAGAATACTGCTCTCGATATTCCGGCGCAGGGGAAAGCGATGATTGAGGCTGCGGCTGCTCTGGAAGGACAGCTCATCGGGGCGCAAACTGAGCTGGAAAGCTTGAGGCAGATCTACGCCGACGGCAACGTGCGGGTTCGGTCCACCCAAGCCAGAGTGAATGAGCTTCGCCACCAGCTTCAAAAGATCGGGGGAAAGTTCGATTCGACGATTCAACCGGGCAGTCAAGACGACCAATCGATGTACCCATCGATAAAAAAGCTGCCATTGCTGGGCGTCAAGTACGCGGATTTGTATCGCAACACAAAAGTCGAAGAAGCGGTCTTTGAGACGCTAACACAGGAATACGAACTCGCAAAAGTCGAGGAAGAAAAAGAGACACTTATCGTAAAGGTTCTTGATCCGCCCAATATTCCTGAGAAGAAATCCTATCCTCCACGACTGCTGATTGTGATTCTGGGAACGCTGTTGGCCATGTCAATGAGCGTTGTCTGGATTTTTGGCAGGGCGTTCTGGACCGAAATAGATTCCCGCGAGCCGCACAAAGTGCTGGCTTTAGAAATTTCCCAAACAACGAGAGCTAGTTTGCCGTGGGGGGTTGGGAACGCGTCGGGCAACGGTCACCCAAACGGCTGGTTCTGGAACCGTTTCTTTGAGAAGAGGAATGGCGCCGACCGTCACGATTAGTTGTTTGGATTTGATGTAAGTAATTGAAGACAAGATGTTTATGTTGCGCACTGCAATGTGAGTGAAAGGGCGAAGCTGTGTACGGCACGTCGGAGGAGACAACTTGATCCAGGCTGAAGTCAGCAAAATGGAAGGTCGCGCAATTCTTACCGGAACGGCTGCCGAGGCGTTTCCGCGCTGGTACGCCGTCTATACCCGGTCGCGTCATGAGAAGCGCGTCCGAGAACAATGCGAACGAAGATCGATTGAATCCTTCCTGCCGCTGTATGAAACGGTGCATCGGTGGAAAGACCGAAGGATGCGAGTCCAGTTGCCACTTTTCTCCAGTTATGTTTTTGTTCGCATCGAGTTAATTCACCGCCTCGATGTGCTGCAAATCCCCGGCGTTGTACGCCTGGTTGGATTCAACGGGCAACCAACCGCCCTGAACGAGGAAGAAATCGAAACGCTGCAAAAGGGACTCTCTTGCGGGGTTTGCACCAAGCCACATCCTTATCTGACTAGCGGGCGCCGCGTGCGCATTAAGGACGGCCCCCTAGCCGGGATGGAAGGAATCCTTCTCCGGCGTAAAGGGAATCTGCGAGTCGTAATTTCTATCAGTCTTCTGCAACGCTCGGTGGTCGTAGATGTTGATGCTGACGATCTGGAATGGATAAGTTGCGTTACTCATCGGGTCACCACCGAGGCGGTGATCACCGTTTGATTTCTCAACCGTGCCCCGGTGGGGAACAATGAATCGAAACTTGCCGGGGGAACAAAGGCCTCTGAGCGCAAAGATTATCCGTAATGTTCTCTTCGGGGGATTGCGCCTTTTGCTTATAGCGCCAATTCCGCTTATTTTGACTCCCTTGATTCTCAGTAGAATCGGAGTGAAAGGCTACGGGACCTGGGCTATTTTCTTGGCTATCAGCAACATGACATCACTCGCAGATTTGGGACTGGTGGGGACGGTCAGCAAATATGTGGCTGAATATCACTCTCGGAGAGACTTTCCGGCTCTAGATCGCTTGCTTAACACTGGTTTCGCGCTCTTTGGTTTGCTTTCGATTGTGTTGGCCCTACTGCTGTGGATCGGGAGTTCATTCATCGTGCCACTAGTATTTCGAGATAGCGCTGTAGAACTGCCCGAACTTGTCGCCCTGTTCAGGTTTTTTCTCATTGTGATTGTGGCCAACGTCATGACACTCCTATTTTCTTCTGTGAGTTCTGGCTTGCAGCGCTTGGATTTAACCAACATGATGAGTACATTTAACATTCTATTCGCTGCCGTCCTCGGAGGATTTTTGGTATTTCGCGGATGGGGCCTGCGCGGGCTCATCTATGGGCAAATCTGTTCTACGGTTTTGACAGCCCTCATCTATTTAGTCATTGTCAGAAGGCTTCTGCCTCAAATCTTGTTCAATCCCTTGCGTGTTGATGTCACGGAGGCACGGAAGATTTTCAGCTTCAGCCTCCAGCTGTATTTGACTCAGGCCGCCGTGGCTGTCCATAACCAAATTGAAAAAATATTCCTCGCGCTATTTATCGGCGTAGGGGCTGCAGGGCTGTACGACATTGCGAGCGATCTTGCTTTGAAGATTCGCGGCGTAATCGGTCTACTGCTTGGCCCTGTGTTACCTGCGGCCTCTGAGCTTAGCGCACTGCGGGATGAATACCGGCTCAAGGAGCTTTATTATCGCGTCCATAAGTATCTGGCTTTCGTTGGTGTGCCGATTGTTTGTTACGTTGCTGCGATTTCGACTCGCTTTGTTGATTTATGGATTGGACCGAATCTAAGGATCGTAGCCTTGCCCTTGAGCGTTTTATTGGTGGTTAACTTCTTAAATTTGGCCACGGGACCAGGGTTTCTTATTTTCGCAGGAACTGGATACTTGAGGCCTGGCATGTTGTCGGCATTGCTCGGAATCATTTTGAATTTCGTCGTGAGCCTTGTCCTAATTTACCGCTTTGGTCTCGCAGGGGCTGTAGTTGGAACGGCAATATCCTTGCTTGTTGCGTCGGCGTTCTTTATGTATTTATTCCACCGCAGGACCGGATATGAAGTCGGCCGACTGTTGCGTGAAAGTTATGTGAAGCCCGTAATATGTTCTCTCGTGCTGCTTGGTGCATGGGTTGCGATCCGACCGGAGAAAGATTCTTCTTGGGCTGGGCTTTTTGCCGGTGGGCTCGCATTTGGAGGAGTGTATGTTGTGACGCTCCTGTTTAGCCGTTTCTTTGACCGTTTTGACTGGGACAAGGTCGAGAATTTTGTGCCCCTGCTGCGATACGCGAGGAGGATCGTTCCAGTTGCTTAATCACGCTGCCCGGTATTTCCCGATTTTGAGGGAGTTGCAAGAACATCTTCCTCCAGGCGGGAATGTCATGGAAGTCGGATCCGGTCCCGTGGGCATTGGGGAATTCTGGTCGCGTCCTTTTGTGGGATGCGATATAAGCTTCCCCTATCCGCCTAGGAAACCCATGCAGCCTGTAATTTGCTCGGCTGAAAACTTGCCATTTCAGGACCGATCTTTCGACGCTGTAGTCGCTTCAGACGTTATGGAGCATGTACCCCCCACTAAGCGCAATCAGGTAGTTTCAGAGATTTTTAGAGTTACTCGAAAGGTCGTTATAATCGGTTATCCCTGCGGCCCGAGCGCTTGGGCCTTGGACCAGAATCTTCATAGGCACTACCAGAGCCGCAAGATACCCCCTCCAACCTGGCTAGAAGAACATATGCTCAGCCCATTTCCAGATGAGAATTTGTTCCTAGACGTGCCGCGTGAATGGAAGAAAAAAATCATTTCCAACGAGAGCCTCGGTTTCCACTACTGGATGATGCGAACAGAAATTCATCGCGTCTGGGATTATTCGTTTAGGTTGGCACTGCGTATCGCCCCGGGACTGGTCAGATGGTTCCTGGGGCGTGCCAACGACGAGCCGTGCTATCGAAAGATTTTCGTCTTCACACATAAATAGGAATTGGCGCGAGTTCAAGATGGCAATGGATTCACTTACAATAATCATTCCGACCCACAATCGCAATGCTGTTCTGACACGAGCGATCGAGGGTTATTTCGCTCAGTCGGCACCGAAGGCTATTCACGAATTGATTGTTGTTGATGATGGTTCAACAGATGACACCGAGGCGACAGTCGTTGAAATGAGTCAGCTTTCTCCTTTCCCGATCCGTTATCTTCGTCAAAGCAATCGGGGGCCTGCTGCCGCCCGGAACTTCGGCATCAGAGAAACGCGCACGGACATAATTCTGTTCACTGACAGCGATATTGTTCCGGATTGTGAGCTCGTCGCTCAGCACCTCGAATGGCATCATAGTAACCCCCAAGACAATGTGGCGGTCTTGGGGTATGTGAGCTGGCCGTCGCATCCAGTGCCGACCCCATTCATGAAGTGGTACGGTGAGACGCAATTGTTTGGCTACGGACAACTTCGGCACAAACAACAGCTCGACTTCGGCGCTTTTTATAGTTGCAACCTCAGCCTGAAAACGAACTTTCTCAGAGTTCAGGGTCAATTCGATGAGGATTTCAAGACGGCTGCCTATGAAGATTTAGAGTTGGGTTACCGCTTATGCAATGCAGGCTTGCAACTTCTCTATAACCGGCAGGCTGTCGCATATCATCATCAGTTTTTCTTGTTTGTGGATGCCTGCCGTAAGTTGCATGGGAACACCTTGGCCGCACGGATGTTTTTTCAAAAAGAGGCCGGCAGGTATTTTCTAGAGCAGCAAAGAAAGAGGAAGGCGCGGGTGAGCTATCGGATTGCCAAGTGGTCCGCAACAAAAGTTATGCCCATCTTGAGGCCCGCTAAACGGATGCTTGATTCCCACGTACGTTTCCCTTCGATTGTTTACCATCTGTTCTTCTGGTATTACGCAATCCAGCGGATGGATTTAGAGGACCAACGGCTTGGGCACGAAGTAATGGAAGGTTAGTTGGCAGTCCTGCGTCTGTGATGACTTAATAGAGAGTTTCGGCCGTTATAGACAGAGAACTCATCTGATGCTTGAAGCGCGGCAGTTCAAGTTGACTTTCGGAGTCCAGGAAGGTTTGGGTTTGTACCTCGGGAATCTGGTCGCTGAGATTTAGACGAATTATGAATGTGGAAGCACAAGACGGACATTTGGCCACGCCCTTATCAAGGAATGTGTGGTTGGCGCCAATCAAGGTGGGCGTCATTCTCGCCTGCGTCCTTTTACTCTGCCTTTTGAACAGCGTGGGGATTCTTCCCCGGGTACCTCCTGCCGCACTTCTTCTGACTATCATGTCTGCGGGTTTCTTGTTTGCGAACGGGCGCGGGACTCAGGACCTAATCCATCCGGTTCGAGTATTTGGAGTGATCTGGTGTTTTTGCCTTGCACTTGCCAGTCTGCATTTGCTTCCCATGAACTCGAACTGGAGCCCTTTGATGTGGACCTGTGTGCTGACCGGCTTGATATCTTTCGTTGGCGGTTTTTGGATTGCCAACGAGTTTGTGAGCAACCGCCAAACCAATCCAGATTTGGAGTTCCCGGAGGCGTTTCGTCAACAAACGCTTTTATCGCAAAGCAGGACCCTGGTTGTGGCCACCTTCTGTATCGCCGTCGGGATTAGTGTTCTATCGTATGAATATCATCTGATCGGCGGGATTCCAATACTTTCTGATAACCCAGACGCGACACGAATGGTGTTATTTGGTTTTGTGGGAGAGGGTGATCCAAGATTTGATTCAATATTCATTAAGATCATTCATCTTTTCGTAGAATTCAGCAAGTACGGGGTATTTCTGGCTTTCATCGTTCTCATTCAGGAAGGACGGAAGACCAAGAAAGTCGTCCTTTCTTGCCTGTTCTTAGTCTTGCTGGGGACGCTAGCCTATGGATCACAGGCCGGCCGTACGTTCATAATCAATATTGCTGTTACTTGCATCGTTCTATTTCATTATTTGCGCAGGCGTATCAAGTTGGTTGAACTTGGTGCCGTTGCCATGATTTTGTTTCTGTTCTTAGGACTCTTCGGATCATGGAGAACAAGAGTCAGCGAGTCTGCCCCTCTCCTGCAGCGTGTAAGAGATGCGTCGACTTTTCCAGAAGGACAATTCTGGGATGGGGTCGTTTTCGGATATTTGACGCTCACGGAGTCATTTGAAGTCTTCGATCGGTTGACCGTTGATCTCCCAACCGTGCAGAAATCCTCTGGCACTCTGTTCTACGCGTTTCACCGTTTTATTCCACGCACAAATATCACGGCGATCACGGCCGATTTATATTCAGCCTTGTTTATCACCCCTACCTTCCTGGGCGAGTTTTACGCGGACTATGGATACATCGGGGTCTTGCTTGGCCCTTTGATTCTCGGCTGCGCCTATGCGTGGGCATATTCGCAGCGCGGGAGCCGCAATGCGATATATTGGGTTTACGTTCGCGCCATGCTCGTTTCGATGGTGGTTTTTTTTCCGTATGTGAATTTGTTTTCTCTTTATGTAACTTGGATCTCTGACCTCATGTTCATGTATCTCATAAGTTGCTTTCTTAATGCGCGGAAAGCTCGGTATCACCGACTGCTCGTGGACTCTTCCGGCCAGGCGCCTTTTCATATTTGAATCTGAACTGCTCAAGGGTCGATGACCAAAGAATTGTCCATCGCAAGTGTCACATTGGCGTATAACGCGGCACGGCTGCTGCCAAAGCAGATCGACGCACTGTTGCGCCAAAGCCGGCCGCTGGACGAAATCATGGTTGTGAACAACGGTTCGACCGACGGGACGCTGGGTGTGCTGTCCGCGAAGTACCCGCAGGTGAAAGTTTTGGATCTCCCCGCCAATATCGGCGCGGGAGGTGGCTATGCGGCAGGACTGGCTTATGCTGCGATAGAGAAGAAGCACGATTGGGTGTGGCTCCTTGATCACGACAGCATTCCCATGGATGACGGACTTGAAACGCTTCTACAAGGACTTGCGAAGTTTGAGGGTTCAACAGAAAGTATTGGCATGTTGGCACCTATTGCCATTCATCCAGGAACGCACCTCGCATATCCGGGCATGTTGTGGCAGAGGGGTTGGGTTCGCCCCCGTTCCGGGTTGTCGGGTCAGTCCCTCTGTTTCGTTGACGCGGTGATTTCGTCGGGCAGCCTGGTCCGCCGTGAAGTCGTGGACAAGGTTGGCCTGCCACGGGCTGATTTCTTTATTGATTTTGTGGATTTTGAATATTGCCTTCGTATTCGGCGTCACAGTTATAAGATCGCGATGGTACGTGACAGCCATTTAGACCACGCGATAGGGAAACCACGGACCATAAGTATACTCGGATATTCCAAAGCGTGGGGAGGACACGCTCCCTGGCGGGAATACTACATGAGCCGGAACGAAACATTTACGATCTGGACTTACTACCCGGACTGGAAAAGCAAGCTTTCCATCTTCCGGCGGTTGCTCCGCCATGGCACAGCGATTCTCGCTTTCGGTGAACAGAAGCGCGCCTGCTTGAGGATGATGCTTGTGGGCTTCTTAGATGGCCGAGATGGACGACTGGGAATAAGGTTTGTCCCGGACGAGCAAAACGGCGCACACACAATATCCGCGGATCCACTTCTTGTAACGAAGTCTGCGCCTGAGTAGGCCATTTCTTCGAATTCAAATTGGTGGGAATTGGAGGTCATTTAGCTTATCAATGCCCGAGATAACCATGATTGTTGTCAATTGGAACGGCGACCTTTCTTTGGAAGCATGCCTCTCGGCTATGCGAGGACAAACATTTCAAGACTTTGAGACATTCTCGCATATCGGTAGGAGGCTCGAAACGTGAATTCAGAAGTGCCTGTCGTAATTCTCTGTGGAGGTATGGGTACGCGGCTGCGGGAAGAGACGGAATATCGTCCGAAGCCGCTGGTAGAGGTTGGGGGCCGCCCGATTCTGTGGCACATCATGAAGATGTATGGATCTCACGGATTCAAGCGCTTTGTTCTTTGCCTTGGATACAAGGGGGAAATGATCAAGCAGTATTTTCTTAACTATCGTCTTACGACACGCAATTTCACGCTTTGTCTCGAAAGCAATGAGGAGCCGGTCGTCGAGAGCAATGGTGAACCCGAAGAATGGACCATCACGTTCGCCGACACGGGAACAAGCGCCATGACCGGGGCACGCGTGAAGCGAATCGAGCACTATATAGATTCCAATGAGTTCATGCTCACCTATGGTGATGGGGTCTCGAATATCGACATCTGCGAGTTGCTTAAGTTCCATAGGAGCCATGGCAAGCTGGCGACGGTAACCGCCGTACATCCCCTGGCCCGCTTCGGCGAATTGGTGATCCAAGGAAGCCGGGTCGTGCAGTTCGCGGAGAAGCCTCAAGCGGTCGACGGGTTTATCAATGGCGGCTTCTTTGTATTCAATCGGGAGGTTTTCTCCTATCTATCGGATCACGAAGCTTGCGTGTTGGAACGAGAACCACTGGAGCGACTCGCTGCGGACGGGGAGTTGATGACGTATCACCATAGAGGATTTTGGCACTGCATGGATACTTACCGTGATCTTCAAGTTTTGAATCAGTTCTGGGAGTCTTCCAACCCGCCTTGGAAGGTGTGGAACGGGAGGTAGCCGAAGCACCGGCTCGGCGAATCAATTTAAGCAGGGTATTTTGGCGCATCGACAGCACCGCACCAGGTAAAGCTATGGATCCAAAGTTCTGGCAGGACAAAGCGGTCCTCATCACCGGGCACACGGGGTTTAAGGGAGCCTGGCTATCTTTATGGCTCTCTTCGCTCGGCGCCCGCCTGACTGGTTATTCGCTTGCCCCGCCCACCGATCCAAATCTATTCGAATCGGCAAAGGTCGGAAGAGGGATGCAGTCTGTGATCGGTGACATTCGCGATTACAACCATTTGAGAGAGACGATCGAAAAATACAAGCCGGAAATTGTGTTCCACTTGGCTGCGCAGGCGCTGATCTTCCGAGGCTATCAGAATCCAATAGAAACATTCGATGTGAACGCTCTCGGAACGGCCCGTTTGCTTGAGGCCGTGCGACAAGTTGGCACCGCCAAGGCCATCGTCGTTGTCACCACAGACAAGTGCTATCAAGTCAGTGAGAATTCAGCCGCCTTTCGAGAGACCGATGTATTGGGCGGCAATGACCCTTATTCGAGTAGCAAGGCGTGTGCTGAACTGGTCGTAGCTGCTTATCGTTCTTCCTACTCCGATCCCCTGTTTCCGCAATTGCCCGCGGTGGCGACGGCTCGAGCCGGCAACGTAATTGGCGGCGGCGACTGGTCGCCGGACAGGTTGCTGCCCGATATGATTCGAGCCATCATTGAGAAAAGGCCGGTGGCCATTCGCAATCTGCGAGCAATTCGGCCGTGGCAGCATGTCTTGGAGCCTCTGGGAGGGTATCTCTTACTTGCCGAAAAACTTTGGGAGAACGGACCGCAATTTTCTGAAGCATGGAATTTTGGTCCCGTGAGTGACGCCGAGTCGGTAGGGGCGGTCGTCCAGCAGGTCATAAATCTATGGGGAGATGGTGCGAGCTGGGCGCCAGACGTAACTCAGCATCCGCGCGAAACCAGAGTCTTGAAACTGGACTGTTCAAAAGCCCAACAGCGTCTTGGATGGAAGCCGCGCTGGCAGCTGAGTCAAGCATTGGAGGCCACTGTGGCTTGGTACAAAGCTTACCTCCGGGGACAAGATGTACGCACCGTTATTCTCGACCAGCTTGCCTCTTACCAGGACATGATTGTGGAAACCGCGAGATAGCCCAACTCTTGGAATAAGTCTATGAATGTTTTGAACAGTACATTCAAGGTCCTATCTTGAAGTTCATTCCAATTCCTTTGGCAGGAGCGTACGTCGTAGAGATGGAGCCGGTTGCGGACGAGCGCGGTTATTTCGCTCGTTTCTGGTGCCGCGATGAGTTCCGCGCTGCCGGATTGAATTCCAACGTGGAGCAGAGCAGCCTTTCCTTCAATCGAAAACGTGGGACTCTGCGGGGAATGCACTATCAGGCCGCGCCCCATGAGGAAGTGAAATTGGTGCGCTGTACGCGGGGAGCGATCTGGGATGTCCTATTGGATTTGCGGACTGGTTCTTCCACATTCCGTCGCTGGATCGGGGTGGAGTTAACCGCCGATAACGGCAAGATGGTTTATGTGCCTGCCGGGTTCGCCCACGGGTTTCAAACACTGACCGACGAGGCAGAGGTTCAATATCAGATATCGGAAGCATATTACGCTGAGTTGACAAGGGGCGTCCGTTGGAATGATCCGGCATTCCGGATCGAGTGGCCCTTGCCGAACCCTATCCTGTCGGCCCGAGATCGCGAATTTCCAGACTTTGATGTGTGCGCAGAATGTCGACCTGCCCATAGCTACCATCCATGAGCCGCAAGATTGTGGTCGTGGGGGCTTCGGGACTCGTGGGGAATGCACTGATGTCGGAATTTATTCCTTATTACGATACAACGGGAACATTTTGCAAAAGCAGCAGCAATCCAAATCTCATTCATTTGGACTTGCGGGATCGGAACGAGGTTCGTTCAGTCCTGCTTCGCATCCTTCCCGATGTGATTCTGTGTTCAGCGGCGGAACCGAATGTGGAGTTATGCGAAATCGACCCTGCAGGTACGCGCCTGATCAACGTGGCGGGGTTGCAGACCTTGATTGAGCTTGCCGCCGAGATTGGAGCAGGCTTGGTTTATTTCTCGTCGGAGTACGTTTTTGATGGAATCAACGGCCCATATTCTGAAAATGATACGCGCAATCCATTGAACGAATATGGACGACAGAAGGCGGAGTGTGAGCAGAGGATTGCGGCTCAATTAGACCGTTACATGATTGGGCGTGTATCAGGTGTTTACGGCTGGGAGAAGCGCAGGAAAAACTTCGTTGTCCGGCTTATTGATTCTCTAGGATCGGGACATCCCGTTAAGGTGCCGTACGACCAGATTATTACTCCTACGTATGCACCGAGTCTGGCTCGATCTGTGCGCCAGCTCCTTCAAAGCGGCTATTGGGGATTGATTCACTTATCAGGTTCTCGTCCCCTGCTCAGAACTGAATTTGCAAATCTGATCGCAACTGTCTTTGATTTGGATGCGTCGCTCATCGTTCCGACTGCAACGCCGGAACTCAAGTTGCATGCGGCCCGGCCCCGTTCGGCCGGCCTTGCAGCAGACAAAGCGCAAACTTTATTGGATTTTCCCATTGTCGGCCCCCGTGAAGGTTTGGAGTTGATGAAACAAATCGGGACGGTCAACTCGGGAGCGGGTATTTGAAAAACGAAGAGATGACATCTTGAATGAGTGGTTTCGAGGACCTTTATGAACCTATGCCGCGTCTGTGGGAATAACAATGTCACCGAGATTCTGGATTTGGGCGCCACGCCCCTGGCGAATTCGTTTTTGAAACCAGAGCAGTTGAATGACCCTGAACCTCGTTTTCCCTTGGTTGTCGGTTTCTGTTGCCGATGCGGACTCGTTCAACTCGACCATGCGGTGCCACCGGAGATTCTGTTCCGCAATTATATATATGTTTCTTCTACTTCGCAGACCATGCCTGCTCATTTTGCGGCTTATTCGGACGAAATCGTCGCCCGGTTCGCGCGATCCTCACAAGATCTGGTTTTGGAGATCGGAAGTAATGATGGCTGCTTATTGCAGGCATTCAAAAGACATAATGTCCGCGCCTTGGGAATTGAGCCGGCTGCCAACATTGCTGGGATCGCCAATGCGGCGGGATTGGCCACGATGAATGATTTCTTCTGTGAACGAAGCGCCCAAACAATTCGTGACAGCGAGGGAACAGCGAAGGTAATTATCGGGAACAATGTTCTCGCGCATATTGGCAATCTCAGGGATTTCATGGCTGGAATCGATGTGTTGCTCCGGCCTGATGGTGTCGCGGTGTTCGAGGTGCCTTATTTGGTTGATCTCCTTAGAAAGAGCGAATTCGATACGATTTATCACGAACATTTGTCCTACTTCGCGATTGGACCACTTCAGAAGCTTTTCCAGTCGAGGGGGATGCGGATTTGTGATGTACAGCGGCTGCCCGTTCATGGGGGTAGCATTCGCGTGTACGTCAGCAGGGAAGGAACGGGACCAGATGAATTGCCTTCCGTGGAAGAGCTACTTTGGGTGGAAAAATCAGAGAAACTGGATTTGCTGGAAACTTACGAGGCATTTGCCTCTCGCGTAGAAGCGACAAAACAGAAAACCAGGGCTCTGCTTTCTGAACTGAAGGCTTCGGGCGCAAGGATCGCTGGTTATGGTGCGCCCGCCAAAGGCAACACGCTGTTGAACTATATGCAAATTGGAAGGGACTGGATTGATTTTATCGCAGATCAGAGTCCTCACAAGCAGGGCATGTACACACCCGGCAGCCACATTCCGGTCGTGTCGCCCGAGCGGCTTCTGGAGGATGAGCCGGATTATGTTCTGCTCTTGGCATGGAATCTTAAGGACGAGATTCTAGAGCAGCAAAGTGAATACCTAAATCGGGGCGGTAAGTTTATCGTGCCGATTCCGGAACCGATAGTCATTGCCGGGAATGCCGGCGCAGGGAAGGCTGCGAACGTTCTGCAATGAAGGTCTCCATCTGCATTCCTACGTTCAACTCGGCAGCTTACATCGGCGACTGCATTGAAAGCGCCTTGGCCCAGAAAGGCGTCGACTTCGAGGTAATCGTCTTCGACAATGCCTCGCAAGACGACACCTGGAAAATCGTCCAGTCCTTTTCGGATTCACGGGTCCGCGCTTATCGGTCCGACCAAAATCACGGCATGGCAATCAATTTTAATCGAGCATTGCGGGAGGCCAAGGGCGAGTATATCAAACTCCTGTGTTCAGATGATCTGCTGGAACCGTCTGCGGTGGAACTACAGACTAAGTTTTTGGACGATCACCCCGAGATAACGATGGTCACCTGCGCGACGCGCCTGGTTGATTCTGAAGAGCATGTGTTCGCCACAATCCAACGGTTTTTCCGGCCGGTCATATTTGGGGCCTTGGACTTGAGAATATTTTCATTGATCTACGGCAACATTGTTGGCGAGCCTTCCGCTGTTCTTTTTCGGCGAGAGGCCTGGATCTCTGCGGGTTCTTTTCGGGATGGATTGGTCACCCTCATCGATCTCGACATGTGGCTACGATTGAGCCGCCAAGGAGGCGTAGGCTATCTCCCACTTCCCCTTTGCCGCATACGGCGGCATGCACATTCCATGACCAATCAATTTCGGGGGGCCGGAAGGGTTCAAGAAGCCGTATTGCACATGACGGAAACATTGTTGTCCGAACTTCACGCAACACCTCTCGTCCGAAGAATTTGTTTTGGCAAAGTTGCTGGTTCTCACCTCCAGCACGCTCTATATGGCTTCCGACATGGACACGTCAGATGGCCCGCATCCGCGTTAGCGATAGCCCTTCGCATGGACCCTTTTTTTGTAGGACTTATTCTCTATCTTGCCTTTTTTCGTTCCGGACTGATGGGGTTAAGACTTGGTTCTGCAGGCCAGTTGTCCGTATGTACCTCCTGTGCTTTGAATAGAGTGTCGACGATCCAATGAGGGTTGGTCGACTTTGTTTCTGAATGCCGAGATCGATGCTGCATGCCAGCTACCGTGGTCTTGAGCAAAAGCGCACCAATCCAATACGAGTAGAGTTTCCCAACCGTTCAACTGCGCTCCGAACTTAGAGGATTTGATTTTGGTGCAAGGGAAAGAGCTTGTTGTCAGCCGAGCGTGGGCCCGCCATCGCATTGGAGGCAAAAACAACTATGATTGAAACCTCGATCCTCATACCCGCGAAAGACGAAGCGCTTAATATTCGCACGTGTCTCGACGCAGTGTTCTCCCAGAAAACCAGCACTGAGTTTGAGGTGATTCTCGTTGACTCGGGGTCGACTGATGGCACAGCGGAGATAGTAAGCGGCTATCCGGTGCGCTTGTACCGCATCGCACCGGAAGAGTTTCACCATGCTCGTACCCGAAATTACCTTGCCGGTTTGGCCCAGGGCAAATTTCTCGTATACCTTAACGCTGACGCTTTTCCGGCTTCGTCGGATTGGCTGAACTCCTTGCTCTCGAACTTCTCAGACTCTTCCGTCGGAGCGGCTTACGGACGTCACCTGCCCAAGCCGGATTGCAATTTGGAACGGCAAGTCGTGCTCGCCACAATGTACGGAGATGAGAAGATCGTCAAGGAGTCGTCCCGAAAGCGAGAGCTGGGTTACCGTTACTACCACCTCTCTACTGTTAATGCTGCCTTTCGAAGGAATGTTTGGGAATCCACGGGTTTTCCAGAAGAGCTGAAGATCTTCGAGGATGTCGGCATCGCGAAACGCATCTTGGATAGCGGCTGGAAAATCGTATACGAACCGACCGCGACTGTGTACCATTCAGATAATCACAAGCCAATAGATCTGTTTAAGCGCTATTTCGACCTCGGCGTCATCTGGAAGCAGTTGGGGATGTGGGACGACACGACCAAGGCAACTCTTTTCCGGGACGGTTGGCAGCTCCTGTGCCGCAAACTTGCCGCGGGAGACGGTAAAGGAGGCCGAACCCCGGCTCGTTTCAGTTCGCTTGTCCAGGACACCGCCAAGTACGCTGGGATGATGCTGGGCAAGCACGAGCGTCACCTTCCTTTGAGCATAAAACGAAGGATGAGTGGCGTGCGGCTCTTTAATTGATTTTCCCATCTTTCGCAAAATATATCCAAGACGGAAAGGAGCGGTGAATTGCCTATTTCACTAGTTACAGGTGGTGCGGGCTTCATGGGATCGCATGTGGTTGAGAACTTGATACAGATGGGGCACAAAGTTGTCGTCCTGGACGATTTGAGCGGAGGATTCGAGGAAAACGTTCCGAAGGAGGCGATGTTCGTCCGAGGATCGATCGTGGACCACGAGATGGTCAATCGTCTCTTCGACAGCTATTCCTTCCAATACGTCTATCATTTAGCCGCTTATGCAGCAGAAGGCTTGAGCCACTTTATCAAGCGCTTCAATTACAACAATAACTTGATTGGATCAGTGAATCTGATCAACGCCTCCGTGAACCACGACGTGAAGTGTTTCGTATTCACGTCTTCGATTGCAGTCTACGGCGCGGGACAGAGCCCGATGTCGGAGGACATGATCCCGAGTCCAGAAGACTCCTATGGGATTGCCAAACTTGCTGTCGAGCGGGAACTCCATGTAAGCCATGAGATCTTCGGCCTGGATTATGTCATCTTCCGTCCCCACAATGTGTATGGTGAGAGGCAAAATATTGGCGATCGGTACCGGAATGTAGTCGGGATTTTCATGAATCAACTGCTTCGCCGCGAAGCCATGACAATCTTTGGTGACGGAGAACAACAGCGCGCCTTTACTCATATCGACGATGTGGCTCCCGTCATCGCGCAGTCAATCAATTACGCCGCGGCGAGAAGACACATTTTCAACGTCGGAGCCGATATGCCGTATTCAGTGAACGAGCTCGCCCGGCTTGTTGCGGAAGAAATGGGTTTGCCGTTCGAGGTGGCTCATCTGCCGCCTCGAAATGAAGTCAAGGTTGCATTCTCCGATCATTCCAAAGCTGAGAATACTTTTGGAAGGCGGGAGAAAAAGCCTTTGCGGGAAGGGGTACGGGCCATGGCGGAGTGGGTCCGCCATCACGGCGCAAGGGAAAGCAGTACGTTTGACCGAATCGAGATAGAGAGAAACATGCCCCCAAGCTGGAGTCAAGCAATGGCGTGCACGACCAGCTCGAATCGGAAGTAGGCCGAATCCAGGCCGATGGGACCAAATCCCTTGATGCGCAACATCGCGACTTCAATTTGATTCTTGTCTAACTTCCTGAGCAACAATCCTTCCGCGCAGTTGAATCGGTGAAAGATCAATGGTGAGAGGGCGTTTCAATCGAACTCGTTTGTTCCTGCGGTTCGTCACCTGCTCCCTGCCGCTGGCTGCTTTCGCGCTCGCGGCTTACTTTCGATTTTCGATTGCAGCCAAGTACGTGCCCACGAAGCCGATTGATCCGTACGCGTATATTGGGCTTCTCCTGGTTGCAACGATGATGTGGGCTCTTGTCGTCGAGTACTATCATGTTTGCGATCTGGAACAGATATTTGCTCCGGCCGGAAAGACCAAGCGCACATTTGTAGCCTGCTCGGTTACGTATTGCGCCGTATTGGCGGCCGCTTTTTTCTACCGGGACACGACTTTTTCGCGTTTGTTCATCTTCGTCAGTGCAATAGTTCTATTTTGCCTGACCACTGTAACGCGGATTCTCTTCCGCGTTTTTCTATCTTGGCGAAACGGAAATGGACAGTGTGCGAAGATCCTGATTGTTGGCACCGACCAGTTTGCTCAGCGGACCGCCAGATCGCTTCGAGGCGGTCAAGTCGTGCCTTGCATGATCGTGGGATTTGTGCGATTGCCGGGACAGCCGGTCCTGGTGAACGGCTGCCCGATACACGAGTTGGAGGATATGCCGAAGTTGGCCGTTGGAAATGGAATCGACGACGTCGTGCTCGCGATTTCTCCAGGGCACTTGGACGATGTGGCGAACATCTTGACGAAATTGAAGCCCCTATGCGCTCCCGTCCGGATGGTTCTGGATCTCGGTGAGAATATTGTCATCCAAGAGAAACTTTTCAACTTCGGGGGAACCATGATGTTGGACCTCGTCCCGACACCCGCGGAGTCTCCCAGTTACCTGGTGCAGAAGCTTGTTTTCGATGTGATTTTTTCTAGCATTATTCTTCTGCTGGCTTTGCCCTTGATGGTCGCGATTGCAATCGCGATCAAGCTGACATCCCCAGGCCCTGTCTTGTTCGTGCAAGAGCGCGTGGGCCTGAACGGCAATGCATTCCGGATGTATAAGTTTCGTACGATGAAAGTCGATTGCTCCGAGCAGTCTGACACGGGATGGACCACGGCAAATGATCCACGCCGGACCAAACTGGGAACGTTTTTGCGCCGATCTAATCTGGATGAGCTACCCCAGTTCTTTAACGTCCTTAAAGGAAACATGAGCATTGTCGGTCCCAGGCCAGAGCGTCTGCATTTTGTAAAAAGATTTCTGCAAGATATTGACGGCTACAATAGGCGACACGTTTTGAAGGTTGGAATTACGGGATGGGCGCAAGTGAATGGATGGCGCGGTGACACCTCCATCAGCAAACGCATCGAGTATGATCTCTATTATCTTCGGAACTGGAGTGTTACATTCGACTTGCAGATCATGTTGCTTACCATCTTCCGAAGCTTTTTCCAGGGAAATGCGTATTAAGATGCCTCTGGATATTTGAATTCCTCCTTGGCTAGTTCGCGAGCTCTGTGCAACCCGGTTGCACTACCGAACCTCTGATCTTCCTTCCGCACGTCCTACCCTAGTTCTGTCGCCTTGGTCCAGCCCACCTGCTTCAGTTCCACCTTTATGGAAAGGAAACTGGGCAGTCTCGAATTGGCGCACCATCACTTCAACCAGCTCGCCAACCTCCTGACGCTGCTCGTCCGTGGTCGAAGCCTGCAGGTATTGAATCTCCGGGACGCCTTTCCCGCCCAACTGACGTATAATCCCGAGCGACGTCTCACACCCGGGCTGCGATTCCCTTAGGGAAATTTCAGGAGGAAATATGTCAGGAAGAAAATGGACCATGTTCGCGCTGTTGCTCGTGCTTGGAGCCGCAATAGCATCCGCGCAGGATGCAAAAACCGTAATTCAGAAAGCGCAAAAGGCCATCGGCGATGTGAACTCGATCCAATATTCCGGCAGCGGCAAGGCCGGAGGATACGGGCAGAATTGGAGCCCAAACGTGCCCTGGCACGTCACTAATGTCATTAGCTGCACCAAGACAATTGACTACGCAAACCGTTCCTCAAAAGAGGAACTCACCCGCACACAGCTCGACCCGCCCGACCATGGCGGCGAAGCACCGTTTGGGGGCGAGCAGAAGCAGGTGAACATCGTGAGCGGCCAGTATGCCTGGAACCAGCCGGGGCCCACGCCGCAACCTGCCGCAGCTGCTGCGGATGAACGGCAGCTTCAAATCTGGCTGACCCCTCACGGCTTCCTGAAAGCCGCGGCGGACAACAACGCAACCGCGAAAGCAGGGAAAGACGGCGGGAAGAAAGTCACCGTGCTCACTTTCATGGCCGGAAAGAACAAGGTCGTGGGAGACATCGACGGTCAGGGGCTGGTAACAAAAGTCGAGACCTGGATTCCCAGCACGGTGCTTGGCGACATGCCGGTAGAAATCACCTACTCCGATTACAAAGAGTTTGGCGGAGTCAAGTTTCCTTCGCACATCCTCCAGAAGCAGGGCGGCTGGATGACCCTGGACCTCAACGTAACGGATGCGAAGGGAAATGTGGAGATGGCCGCATTGCAAGTGCCTGATGCAGTGCGCACGTTCACTCCTCCTCCGGTTCGTGTCGTCTCACAAAAACTCGCTGACGGCGTGTGGTTCCTGGGCGGCGGCTCGCATAACAGCGACCTGATCGAGTTCAAGGACTACGTGGTGGTAGTCGAGGCTCCGCTGGACGAGAACCGCTCCAATGCCGTGATCGCGGAAGTAAAGAATCTGGTGCCCAACAAGCCGATCAAGTACTTGATCAACTCGCACCACCACTTTGATCACTCCGGCGGTCTCCGCACCTACGTGGCGGAGGGAGTCACGATCATCACCAACGAAGCAAACAAGGGGTTCTACGAAAAGGCCTGGAGTGCGCCGCGCACACTGGCGCCCGACAAGCTTTCGCAGAATCCGAAGAAGGCCACGTTCATCACGTATAAAGACAAATACACACTGACCGACGAAAACCGTACACTCGAAATCTATCGCGTGGAAAACGACAACCACAACGAATTCATGAGCTTCATGTATCTGCCAAAGGAGAAGATCCTGATCGAAGGGGATGATTATACGCCCGCGGCTCCCGGAGCGCCGCCGATGGTGCCCGTCGCGCTGGGCTTCAGCAACAACCTCTACGACAACCTGCAACGAAAGAAGATTGAGGTCGTCACGATCGCGCCGCTGCACGGCAATGTCGCACAGTGGTCTGACTTCCTCAAGGCCATCGGCAAGTCCGGCGATTGACTCCGCGTCTCCGGAAATGCCCGTATTGCAAACTCGGCAAACGCCGTGTACAACTTTGCGGCTTTGTAAATTGAGAGCAATCGAGAGGTGGCGGAACGCAGTCCTCTTCTCGGAATGTGGGATTTGCCACTGAGTTCGATTTGGAAGTCGGCCAGCTCTGCGGAGCTGGCCGACCCGCCCCGGAAGTTCGGCGAAACACCGCGCGGCAATGGCTCAAGCGAAGCGCAACCGCGTTCGGATGCGTGCGAGTGTGCAATAAACTGTGGAAACAATTTGGCGTGGCTGACAGCTTCGCGGGCCAAAGCAAAAAAGGAGCAGCGGCCTCTGCCGAGCCAGTCCGACGGTTGTTGTCGGTGCGTCGAAAGTCGAGGTAATTTCCTAACGGCTTCGCGCTTCTGGCCGCTGCTCCCGAGAATGGATGGTCATGCGGATGCTTTCAGGACTGGAGTCCCCCGGACCGTTTTTCGACCCATGGTCCGTATCCGTGGAGCCTCTCCTTCTTCGGCACGAAATATGCAACACTTCTCAGGCAAATGCAGTGATCCGCGTCATGCATCGATGTGATCGCCGGCACCTTCAGGCGAGAGCTCGCCAGCATAGTTAGAAGCTTCTTATTGCAGGCTAATAGGAGAGTGTTACCATCGCCAGCATCTACGTGGAGGAGATCTCAGGTGAGAATCAGACCTCATTCCCTCGCGTTCCTGATCGCATTGGGCGCCATCGCCGTCCTCGCCGCCAGCTTGACGAGCACCAGAGTAATCGGCCAAACCGTTGCGAGAGACTCGTCGGTGAAATCGGGCGCTCCCGCGGCGCAACCGGCTCCCAAGACCCCGTGGGGCGCACCGGACCTCCAAGGCGCATGGAGTAACACGACCGTGGTCCCGTTCGAGCGGCCCAAGGAATTTGGCAATCGGGAATTCATGACCGATGCCGAATACAAGAAAGCTCAAGACGATCTCCTTGGACGCGATGCGCTGCCCGGCCGGGACAGTCGAGAAATCAACGGGAAGGACATCCGCGGCACGGAAAAAGACGTCGCTCGCGCATACAACGAGCATTGGTTCGGTGACAAGCCCAATCAAGTAGGCCGCCGCACTTCCATGATCGTTGACCCGCCCGACGGCAGGATGCCCGGCCTTACCGCGGAAGCAGAGAAGAGAATCAACAAGAAACGGGAGTACCTCGCGGCGCTCTTGCAGGGCACCTCCGGCGGCAGGCCCGGACCGATCTCGCCTCTGCGAAGCGAGCCTTCGCCCGATTACAACATCGATCGCTTGAACCGCGCGGACGGTCCTGAGGACCGCAGCAGCGTCGAACGTTGCATGCTGAACAGCCTTCCCGTGATTCTCCCCGCAGGACTGTTGACGCCGGACGGAAGGCCGTTCGGAAATTTCGGCGGCGTGATGCGCATCGTCGAGAGCGCCGATTCCATTGATATCTACTACGACATCGGCCAGGGCACCGGGTTCAATAGCGTGATTCCGATCACCAACCGGCCGCATCTGCCGAAGGATATTCGCCAATACTGGGGCGATTCCATCGCGCGCTGGGAAGGCGATACGCTGGTCGTGGACGTCACCAACTTCAGCG
>DATNIO010000254.1:0-4232 GCA_035604385.1 Verrucomicrobiia bacterium
GAGCGCCGGCGCCGCAATGGAAAGCAGAAATCGACAGCGGCGCAGCGGGCTCGGCCTCTTGAAATATTCGAGATCGATGCGTTGCGCAAGTTTCTTGGTTGTGCGTGTTCGCGGCAAGAGTTCTGGCCCTCTTCTGTCCTCAATTCGAAAGCCTGTTACAAATACAACATACGCTTTGTGGGTCGGAGCTTTAGCTCCGACATTTGCAACTTCTCAAATTGTGGGCTTTAGCCCCTGAGCGATTGCTCACCTTGCGTCGGGCCAGCGGCTAAAGCTGCATTAAACCTGGCGCTTTATGTCACAGCTAAAGCCGTGACCCACAAACCTTCTTGATCTCAATAAACTCCACAAACAAAATTCAGAACGAGACATTAATATCGCAGCGCCATCACGGCATGGATGGCGCCGAGTAAAATCAATGCGAGCGAAAGAGGAATGTGCAGGAGCAGCCAGCCGTGGAGCCACAGGTGCAGATGGCTTTGCAGGGTGAGTTGGCGCTCCTCTTCGCAAATGCCTTCCAGATCCTCGATCGTCGTGTGAAGCGAAGCTGGCGCCAGCGTTCGCAATTGCGCGAATGCGCTGCGTGCCTGCGCCGCGTCGCCCAGAGCGCTCCCGCGCGCGCCGGGCTTTTCGAGAAACGGCTTAAGTTCCCGCTCGTAGAAATTGCGCAACGGCGCGGCCTCATCCATCACGGCGACGGCGGGCGCGGCGGAATCGGGTTCGCCGCCTTCGGCCGCCGCTTTCTTATCGCCGCCGGCGGCTTGCTTGATCAATTCTTCCGCCTCTTCGAGGAGTTGCGCGCGCACGTGGCCGATTTCCTCGTAGATGGTTTCCATGGTCACTTCGCGCGTCATCACGCGCGGCATATAATGCTGAAGCACGGCCCCGAATAGGCCGCTAACGACCACAACGATCAGCAGCGTCATCAGCCACGCCGTCAAGCCATGGCCGTACTGGAATCCGGAGTGAAACAAAATGAGCGGCAGACTGACTAGGCCGAGCCACAAATGCCCGCGCATCCAGGTCTGCGCGCGGCCAAAGCGGTAGACGGGCACTCTTTTTCGCGCGCCGAGCAGCGCCGCAAAAATCATGAATGCGAATCCAGCGCTGCCGAATGCCAGCCCCATTGCGGTGCCGCCCATCGATCCCGTAGCGGATGGGACGCGATAGACGCCGTTGAGCAGGAGCGAAACGCCGAGGATTGCGAGCGACGCGACGAGCCAACTCCTGTGCGTGCGATCAATGCGCACGATCTGCTCTCTTCAACACCAGAATCATGTGCGGGCCTTTCCCGTTTTTACGACGCGCTGCCCCAGCGTTCCGGCGAAGAAATCGCGCGGCTCGACGCGATGTGCGGCATCGTGCGGGCACGCGTAAACGCAGCTGGGCTCCGCGTGTTCGGTGCAAAGATCGCAGGTCGTCGCTTTTTTCTGCACGACGGCTTTCTTTTGTCCGGGATGCTCGTGGTCTTCCGCCTGCGCCGCGAAGGAATGCATGTTGATGTTCCCATACGGGCAATTTTTCGCGCACAGGCCGCAGCCGATGCACCAATCTTCGATAATGACCTCGAGCGAATTGCGCCGCCGGATCGCTCCGACCGGGCAGCCCACCATGCACAGCGGATCGCGGCACTGCCGGCACGAAGTCGCTACGAGGAAATTTTCGAAGCGAAGGCCTTCGCGCACGAGCCGCGTCACGCCGTCGTGCGAATCGGCGCACGCGGTCACGCAGGCGTCGCAGCGCGTACATTTTTCGAGGTCGAGCACCAGCAGGCTCTGCGCTTCCATCAATCCCTGCGCGAGAAAACTCTCGAGCGGGACGCTGCGCACCATGCGCAGGCGTTCCTGATTCGCCTCCTGGCGTTCGCGGGCGGCGCGTTCGAGGCCCGCGCGAACTTCGGGATACTTTTCCACCATCGCGCGAAAATCTTCCGCGGAAATGCGGACTACCTCGACGTGGTCGAGCGCCGAACAAGCCGCCGTGCGGGTTCCTCCGCCAAGTAATCCGATTTCGCCGAAGTAATCGCCGCGCGACAAGTAAGCCAGCACCAGTTCGCCGCCGGGATATTCCTCCGAAACTTTCACGAAACCGAGCCGCACGAGATAAAAACTGTCGGCGCGATCACCCTGTTTGCAGATCACCTGGCCGGGCGCGAAGCGCATGAGCTCGACGCGGTCGCGCAGATGGTCGACGAAATCCTGCTGGAGGCCGCGGAAGATCGAGACATCGCGCAAATGCGAATCGAGCGCGCGGCGCCGGTAAGTTTCGTCGAGCTGCGCCCGGAACGCCTTGCTCTTTTGCAGGACGTCGAGAACGTTGCGCAGCATCTCCAGCATCATGCAATCGGTCTCGGCGCGCACGGTCGCGGACCGCGGGTAATAATTCATGCAGGTCATTTCGCCGAACAGCTCGCCCGGCCCGAGTTCGGCGACAGGATGGTCGTAAGCCAGGTCGACAGGGGCGTCGATCGGAATCGATCGCCGGTCCGCTTCGTCTTCGCGGCGGTCTTCCTCGCGCGGGGACAGCCGGCTCGTGAGCTTGCTCGTCAGCCGCGCGAGAAAGCCCCCGGGGCGGCCTTGCGCCTTCACATGAGCGATGGGAGTGGCGAGCGCGACGCTCGCCTTGCCTTCCAAAATATAAAACGCGGTCGAGCCGAATTCCCCTTCGCGGCACACAATGTCGCCGCGCTTGAAATGGCGCCAGACCGTCGCATTTGCATTTTTCTTGAGAAATTGCGGAGAAATATCCTTGAAGACCGGCAGCCGCAGAAGATCCTCGGCCGCCACGGGCGTCCCGTCCGGCTGCCGCTGCATGTTTTTCAACTCTTCAAAAAGCAAGCCGGTGCTCCTCGGAGGAGGTGGACCCGCGCAGGAATGGCCGTCTCACGCCAAAGTTCATATAACAGACGACGGCTTTCGAGTCCATCCTGACGCCGAGGTCATTTTCCATAGTAGCGACGGAAACAAGCTGCTGCGCTTTCGTTGACTTCGATTGCCGCGGGCAGTATAAAAATTCAGACGCTGGCCGGCTCCATGGCTTGCGCGAATAGGGCGGAGTTCCATCCGAGCACAGGAATGAGAATCGGGCCTGAGGCCAAGCGATTGACGCTGCGATGCGCCGTGGTTTTGCTCGGCGCGATTTTTTTTGCCTGGGTGAATCCGGTACGCGCCGCGAATCCTCCCGCGGACTCGGGAAAATACACGGGCCCCGGCTCCTGCAGTTCCACGAGTTGCCACGGCAGCGTGAAGCCTCGCTCCGATAACCGCATCTTTCAAGACGAATACAGCATCTGGGCCGTGAAAGACAAGCACGCGAAAGCGTATGACGCGCTCACGGGACCAATCGGCGAGCGCATGGGGCGAATCCTGGGCCTCGTCAAATCCGAGCAGGCGGCGAAGTGTCTCGCCTGCCACGCGCTCGACGTGCCGGCCGAGGCTCGCGCCAAGACATTCGATCTCAGCGAAGGCGTCAGTTGCGAGAGCTGCCACGGTCCTGCGTCCGCATGGCTCGGCCCGCACACGACGCGCAACTGGACACACGAGCAGTCGGTCGCCGCCGGAATGTACGACACGCGGAACCTCGCCCGGCGCACGGAGAAGTGCCTCACGTGTCACCTCGGCACGCAGGAAAAATTCGTCGACCACGAAATGATCGCCGCCGGGCATCCCGACCTGTACTTCGAACTCGATTCTTTTTCCGCCGTCATGCCGAGGCACTGGAAGACGCCGCGCGAAAGCGCTCCCGGCGTCTCCGTGGAAACCGACGCCTGGGTCGGCGTGCGCGAGTGGGGCACGGGGCAAGCAGTACAACTCCGCGCCTCGATGGAACGCGTTGCGTGGCGCGCGAAGGGCAAGAATTGGCCTGAGTACTCCGAACTGCAATGCTTCGCGTGCCATCATTCCCTGACGGCGCCCGAACAGAGCTGGCGGCAGGAGCGCGGCTACGCAGGCCGCCGCCCGGGCGATCCGCCGTGGAACGGCTCGCGCTATGCGGTATTCCGCGAACTCGCGCATCAGGTGGACAACGATGTGGCGTCGCGTCTGGATGATCAGGTCGCGCAGTTGGCGAAGTCGCTCAACCAGTTGAATCCCGACCGCGACGCTGTCGCCGCTGCATCGGCCAGCGCCACGGCGCTTTCGAATCAGCTTGCCGCACGGATCGAAACGCAGCCCTACGACGCAGCAATGACGATGCGACTCCTGCAACGGATTTCAGATGACGCGGACGAGATT
>DATNIO010000255.1:0-28793 GCA_035604385.1 Verrucomicrobiia bacterium
CCCCACAGTCCGCCCGGCTCGGGCGTCATCGTGCCCCACGTATACAGCAGCTTCCCGTTGAGGTCGTACTTGTAAAACTTAAAGTTCCCGTGACCGTCAGACATCCAGAGGTGCTGGTCGGCGGTCATGAAGATGTGATACGTCGCGGTGGGTCCGTCGCCGAGGTACCACTGATTGAGGAATTTTCCGTTCTCATCAAAAATCTGGATGCGCCGGTTGCTGCGGTCGTTGATGTAGAGCCGGCGCTGGTTGTCGATCGCGATGCCGTGCACGGTATTGAAGTAGTTTGGCCGCTTCTCATGGCCCCCGGCTTCGCCCCTCTCGCCCCACGCCATCAGGAATTTGCCATTCTTGTCGAATTTCACGACGCGCGTTTCCTCGTAACCGTCGGTGACGAAGAAGGTGCCGTCCGGCAGCCACGCGATGTCGGTCTGACGGCCGAAGGTTTCGCTCGGCGGACCGGTCTTCTGAATGTACGACGGGCGCGCGGTATTGCCGGTCATCTTGGCGTTCCGCTCGGTCGTCGTGTTCAACGTGCCGATCGTCTGAAGAAGTTTCTTACCGTCGTTGCTGAAAATCCGGATGACCTCGTGGCCGTCGTCGATGGCCCACACGCGCTTTTCCGGGTCATAGGGACTGATCAGAATCTTGTGAACGCGGCCCTGGGACAACACGTTCGGATTGTCCGGCTTGAAGAGCGAATCCCACTGCGTCCACGCCTCTTTCACATTCCCCTCGGTGTCGTAAACCGTGATGATGTGTTTCCACCGATAGTCCTTCCCATCCACGCCCATGTAATCGTCGGAGGCCTCGCCGGGGCTGGCGTAGGGACCCACGGACGCGTTCCGCGTGTACATCCCGCGCCCAGGGACCTCCACGTGCGCCTTCAATCCGAAAGCGGTCTCGAGCTCGACGTACGCTTTCTTGGCGTTGGTTAAATCGGGCAGCTCGCCTCGCATCACGACGAAAATGCGTTCCGGGTTCTGGACGAACACGCCTTGTACGGCTCCCCACGTCCAGCCCTTCTCATCCGGGAACAAAGTGGACAAGGGTTTGGGCCAGTTCGGGTCGACTCGATACGGGCCGTCCACCAGTTCGTCGCTCGGGTTTGCTGGATCGACCCACTGACCCGCCGCTTTTTGCTGTGCCGCGCTCACCCTCTCGGTATTCGAAAAGTTTATCAACGTCATGGCGCCGATCACGGCGCAGACAATCGCTCCGGCAACAATCACTCGACCGGTCAATTTCATTGTGGTTCCTCCTCTGTTTTACCTCACCGGCTGCTTGTCCCAGTTTCGGGATATAAGACGAAACGGGCGCAGCCCCGGGAACGCCAATCGGGAGATTGGCGTTCCCAGGTTTCCATTTTGAATTCTCGCCCCGCCGATAACGTACACCCAAATCGGCAATCCTCAAGTCAGATTTTTGCTTGCAGAGGTTTTCCGACCCGAATTGGGTTTGGGTCTACTGTCCGGCCAGGCGGGTGAAACCAGATCCCATAACTAAACAAGGTAAGAAAAATTATGGATAATTAAATCTTCCAATTTAGTTCAACCTGTAAATGGAAGAGGTCGCTGTCTTAGCCTGTGGTTAGTCCGTCGAACGGATATCTGGATGGACGCGAACTATTCGAAGGCTACGATCGCTAATTGCGAACCCTTTTGATGGGAGAAGCGTCCTATAATCGGATGTTGTGAGGAGGATTTCTATGCTAACACGCTTGCTTTTGAGTCTTGGATTCACGTTCTCGATCCTGGCGTATGGCGCAAGCGCCGCGCCGGGCCAGCCAATCCCTCCCCCGAAGGTTGACGCGCCGCTTGCGGCGGCGGCCGGAAGAGAGACGGCCGTTTTCGCCGGTGGCTGTTTCTGGGGCACTCAAGCCGTGTTCGAACGGGTGAAAGGCGTCATCAAGACCGCCGCGGGGTACGCCGGAGGTTCGGCGGCGACCGCGACGTACAATCAGGTAATCACCGAAACGACAGGACATGCCGAATCGGTCGAGGTCGTCTACGATCCCTCTCGGATTACGTATGGCCAGTTGCTTCGCATCTTCTTTTCCGTCGCTCACGATCCAACCGAATTCAACCGGCAGGGACCGGACGTCGGCACTTCGTACCGCTCGGCCATCTTTTATTCCAACGATGAGCAGAAGCGCGTTGCCACCGCGTACATCGCGCAGCTCGACGCCGCGAAAGTTTTTCCGAAGCGGATCGTGACGGAAGTCACGCCACTCAAGGGCTTCTATCGCGGCGAAGATTATCACCAGGACTATGCGCTGAAGAATCCCAACAACCCTTACATCCAGATTTGCGACCTGCCGAAGATTAGTGCTTTGAAGCAGCAGTTCCCCGAGTTGTTTGTAGACTATAAGGGGAAATAGATGCAAACGGCTGCCCGCCCCAAAAACGGGCGGCCTCTACAAACTCAACCAACAACAACGCAGGACGGTTTTGTAGTGCCATTTCCGTCCAGTGTATTTCGGGACGGAACTCGCATTTTCATAGTCAAACTGAGACACTGCCACGCCTTGCCGAAGCTCGTTTCCCCAGCGCCGCTACTACGCGGTTTTGGAGGCCGCCTGCTCTTGCGGCATCGCCCAGCGCAACGCCTCCGCCCGATCGCGGAACACGCGGATTCCGTATTCGCCCTGCGCTTCACGCATCATTTTGAACATGCTGGCAAATCCGAACTGCTCGTCCGTCGTAACCAGCACTGCGCGGCGGGAATGAGCCGAGAAGATCGTTGCAGCCGCCACCGCGCGCACTTCTTCCGGGCTGAAATCGATCCCGGTGGCAGCGGTGCAATCCACGATCTGAGAACACGTCGGGTCGAAGTCGGAATCGCCCAGAAGCCGCCGCTGATGAGCCAACAGGTCTGCCGCCGTCACCAGGCCGGATGCAGTACTAAAGACCAAACGCCGCGCTTTGTCGATGTGATATGAGGCTGGCACAGTTTGTCCTCCTCTCAGGATGTGCCCTGCGTGGACGCAGGAGGGGACCGTCTTCACCAGAATATTCGAGTTGGGCCTATATTACGCGCATCCTACTCTTCTCTTGCCCTCGATACAATAAATTTGCAATAGGAGCAGACCCCGCGAGATCAGCGATGCAGCAACAGCTGGTTCTTCCCGTCGGACTAGCTCCATTCCCCGCACCGAGTCCCGAAAAGTTCTCTCATCGGCAACTGGCTTTTTGGCGTCAGGTAGCTTGCGCAACATTACGATAATGCGTTTGTCGGGGCGTAGCTCCAATTGCTCGCGCAATGCCTCAGAATCCTCGCCCGCGAAGTCTGAACCTACGTTCTCTAGGACTTCCATAGCGACGATGGCGTCTAGCGCACACGAATACGCCCCTAGAACGCTCCCGCCATTAGTGTGAGGGAAAGACTACGGTTATGGGATCGTGACCGACGCTGTTTTCGAGAATGTGCTTTCAGCGTTCGAGGAGCTGACCGACTTGACCGAGTACAAATAGAACCCGCCGCTTTGCACGTCCCAATCCGTGTAGGAGGTTGTAGTGACCGGGGAAGAATTCAGCCTGGTCCAGGACGCATCCGAAGCGGAGTTGCGATAGATGTTGTATCCGACCACGACGGAGGTGCTCGCGTCCCAGTCCAATCCGGCCGAATGTGCGGCAACCACTCCATTCCCTGATAAGGGGAGATTGATGGGTGAGTTGGAAGTACTGCTCGTCAGGGACACCATTCCGTTGGCTTTCCCCGATCCGGACGGATTGAAACTTACTGCCAGGGTAACGAACTGGCCTGGGGCTAGAGTTACTCCCGATCCGATTCCATTGGTTGCGAAGCCTGCGCCGGAAATCGAATTTTGCTGGAGAGATAGCGAACTTCCTCCTGCGTTGGAGAAGGTCACTCCCAGCGTCGTCGTGGCTCCCACGGCCACGTCGCCAAAGTCCACGCTCGAGTTATACATGGTTAAGTTCGGCACGACAGGATTGGACGTTCCACCACCGCCTCCGCAGCCCGTGGCAGCCAGTGCCGCGGCCAGAAGACCTGTGCGCAACCAGTCGATTTTAATCTTCATGCTGAATTTCCAATTGAAACCTCTGGCTTGTGCTCCAAAATCAGAGGCTTCCTGTTCACAAAAATAATCTCGACTAGACAGAATCACGAATCGTGACAGTGCAGACGCCAAGATCCGAAACACACCGCAATCAGACATCTGCTGGCGGGGCTGCGCCTGAATGAATGCCTCTCAGGGTGGTCTTGGCGCGGTCCCTCAGTGGTAAACGCAGGAGAAGCAATAGTGCCGAGCAAGATCTAAAGAACCGTATTTCTAAGGTTCACCTGATCGTCAGACAGATATATCCTGCTGCCTTGTCTCTTCGGCGTTTCCGGTCAAATGATCGTGGAAAATAGCTTCCAGCTCAATAGGCGGGAAGTCCCAAGTTTGAGGTACAAGAGTACCGGGTGCGCCGGCATCTTATGAATCTCTTGCGAAATGCCAGGAATTATCGGAATGTGACCCTTGGTTCCGCGGGACGGATTTCCACATTCCTACGATCCTGTTTCTCCGGACTCGAAGTAAGCGATGTTCTGGTTTTCGACAGGCGGTAAGCGCATATATATTTTCCCCAATCGAGCGGCCGGTGTAGGATCACACCAGGTTCCACATCGCATCAGACATTCCGGTACTTCAAAAATTGTGGGAGGTTACTCCATGCAAATGAGCCGTAGTCGTTTCCTGACGAGACCATATTTGTTCGCGGCCCTCGTGGCCTGTGCCGTACCGATCTGGTGTTCAGGTCTTCCTTCGGTGTTGTTTGCCAAACCGGCCACCAACGCCGCCGCAGCTTACGTTACGACCGCTGAGATTGACGCTGCCCTTGCGCAAATGCCGCCGGCCAGCACGACCTTTGACAAACCGATCAAGACAGTCGACACGGGAGCGTACAAAGTTACGATCGTGATTCTCCGGCGGATACCAGGAAAAACCCCCGATAGTTCCCTGCTGCACGACAGGGTGACGGAGGTCTACCAAATCCTTACGGGCGCAGGGATGTTTGAGACCGGCGGCACGCTCGTGGATGGGAAGCCTGTGGACCTCACTTCAGAAGCCGCCGGCCCCAGCGTCAGAGGCACCATTCAAGGCGGCGAGAGCCGCCGGATGGGACCGGGCGATGTAGTCGTGATTCCTCCGGGCGTGCCGCATCGATTCAGCAGTCTCGAAGGAACCATTACCTATATGGTAACTAGAATCGAGGCGCCACGTCCCTAATATAAGGATGCGGAATGGCCGGCGACTCTCTTTCGAGAGAGACGATCGCCTCTGGGCCATGCAGTCGGATTGTCCGAAAAGTACGTTTCTTTCCAGATGCGCAATCACGGGATTCTACAATAGTAAGCATCTGTGGGTCTGATTTTCGCGCACAGGCCCGCCAATGAAATTCCGCCATTGAGTCCCTTGACTTGGGGCCCGCGTGGCTCTACTCTCTGCGCCGAAGGGTAAGGAGCGCCTTCCCACTATGACGTCAACCACCATGAAAAAATATTTCTGCGGGCATAAGAACGCGTGGCTACTGCTAGGAATGCTGACCGCGGCGTTGCCCTTGGCGGCAGCTACGGCTCGGATCTATGTCGCCAACCGAGGCGGAACCACCATCGATGTGATCGACCCTGCGACGAACAAGGTCGTGGAGGTGATCAAAGGCATCGAGTCGCCTGAGGTGATCCGATTCTCTCCCGACGGAAGCCGGCTCTACATCACCAGCAGGAGCGAGGACGTCCTCGACGTTCGGGATCGCAAGAGCGGAAAGACGATCAAGAAGGTGCCGCTCAGCGGTTGGGCCAACGATGCGGGAGTCACGAGTGATGGAAAGCTGATTGTTATCTGCATCCGCAATACCGGCACAGAGGCGGTGGATGCCGGGGCGCTCGACATTATTGACTCCAAATCCCTGGAGATGATCAAAAGTATTCCTGTTAGGCGCGGTCTTCACGACGTGGCATTGACAGGCGACGGCAAGTTCGCGGCCGCCGGCTCCCCAGGCGGACAGTTCATAACCGTCTTTGACCTCCAGAAGATGGAAATCGCGTGGGAGGTCGAGTATGACCAGGGAGTGCTCCCGGTAATTATTGAGAGTAACCCCGACGGCTCGGGCCACCGGATCTTCGCAAACCTGAATCGAACGAACGGATTCTCAGTCGTGGATTTTGCAACCCACAAAGAAGTGGCGAGAATCAAGAATCCCGACGAACCCTCGGGGTTCCCTCCGGGGTGCGAAGGCATCAGCCACGGCATCAACATTTCGCCGGACAATAAGACGCTCTGGACCAACAGCAGGCCGGCCAACGCTGTTTTCGTCTACTCTCTCCCCGACCTCAAGCTGATGGGACATGTCTCCCTGCCCGAAACCGAGGTTCCGGGTAAGAACCCAAGAGGCGGCGGACCCGCCTGGATCACCTTCACTCCCGACAGCAAGACCGTCTACGTCTCCACTTGCGGGACCAAGTCGATCACCGCGATCGATGTGCAGGCAATCAAAGAGGTGACTCGCATTCCCGTCCACGAGATGCCCGACCGGATCAGCACGTTGGTGCTGCGTTAAAGTTGTGGAACGGACGTGTGCAAGAGACGCGGAACTTCTGGACGTAACGCAGACTTTGAGCTGGCAAACGTGAGGTGATTATGATTTCAAGGGTTCTGCCAAAAATAATTTTTGCTGGTTTTCTGGTATCCGCTGCCGTCCTGTTGTACGTGTTTGTTCCCCGCGTTACGGCGCAGACTTCCGGGGGCCCCGACGCGCAGGGACCGCAGCTTGATTACGAGTACTTCAAAACGCGCGTCGAGCCCATCTTCCTGAAAAAACGGTCGGACGAACACGCCCGCTGCTACGTTTGCCATCAAGTCATGCGTCATGGCGGCGGACCTCTCAGTCTGGACATGCTTCCGCAAGGGGCAAGCTTTTGGACCGAGGAGCAGTCTCGCCATAACTTCGAAATCGTCTCGAAACTGGTAGTTCCCGGCAAGCCTGAACTGAGCCTGTTTCTGCGAATGCCGATGGCGCCAGAAGCGGGCGGCCTCGCCGACACCCACCAGGGAGGGAGGCAATTCGCCTCCGAGGACGACCCGGACTGGAAGAACATGAAGGCGTGGGTGATGGGACAAAAAGCGGGAGGTTCCTCCACACCGTAGCCGGAAGGGCCTCTGATCGAATTGCAGTTCTGCAATTATGGCGAGGAGGCCAGATTCCGAAAGTCTTGAGGAATCCTGAAACTATGCGAAAGCAGTGGATCCTCGCTGTTCCTCTCCTCAGTGTTCTATCGTTCGTCTCAGCTTCTTTGTTCGCTCAGGATGAAGCGCCGCCGAATCCGCCCCCGCAGGGTGGCGCTGCTCCGCGGCAGATGCGTGGCCCTGCGCCTCCCGTCCCCGGTCCTCCCCACGATCCCCACGATTTGACGGGAGTGTGGAACGGGCGCCGCGGCTACGGCGGCAGTACCTTCGGCAGGCAAGGGCCTGAAATGACGGAGTGGGGTCAGCAGCAATTCAAGTTGGCCAAGGCTTCCAACAACGGCGAGTACACCCTCAAGGAGACGAACGATCCGATCCTCACTAAGTGTTTGCCTCCCGGCACGCCTCGCATCTATCTCCAGCCGGTTCCGATGCAGGTGATTCACACTCCAAAAGCAATCCTATTCATCTACGAGTACGACCATATCGTGCGCTACGTTTTCACCGACGGGCGCAAGCATCCCGACGACATCACGCCGACCTACATGGGCCATTCCATCGGCCGTTGGGACGGTGATATTTTCGTTGTGGATACGGTGGGCTTTAACGACAAGACGTGGCTCGACCGCGTCGGCCACGCCCACAGCGATCAACTGCACGTGATCGAGCGTTTTCACCGCCTCGATTTGAATAATCTGGAACTCGACATCACCATGGAAGACCCGAAAGCGCTGGCCAAACCGTGGAATGTGCACTTTGGCTTTTCACTGCATGCGGACTGGGACATCTTGGAGCAGGCCTGCACCGACAACGCCTCGTTCGTGGACTTCGAGAAATAGCCAACCACTTTTATTCTTGAGGCGAAACCAAAAAGGCCGAACCTTGAGGGCAGCCTCGGATTCACTTCGGCGGAAGCGACCCGAGGTATGCGGAGATTGCAATAATGTCGTCTTCGGAAAGATTCGCAACCACTTTCTTCATCGGCTCCACGGTCGTGCCGTCGCTCGATCCATTTTGAATGCAGATGAGTTGCCGGGCGATATAGACCGGTTGCAGACCAGCGATTCTTGGTACTTCACCGAGACCTCTCTGGTCGTCCCCGTGGCAGCCCGCGCATTGGATCGTCTTACCAGACCCGCCGGTCTTCACAAGCGCCTCTCCCTTAGCTATGCTGCCGGGAGGAACGTAAGCCAGAAATGCAGAGTGCGGATCGCGGTCCGCTGTTCGGACTGGATCGACGGGTGTTTCGATGATGCGATGGCCGATCGGCTCAGTGCCGCCGGCCGGGTCCAGAAGGCGATGGCGCGCCGCGGAACTGACGTAGGTCTTGGGCGGCGTGGCGGTTTCGATCACTTTCACCCAGGGGATCGGCTTGATTGCCGCGAAGTACTCGGCCGATTGCCGCACATCTTCATCGGACACGACTTTCGCAATCGGGCCCATACGATCATCGTCCTTCCGTGCTCCAGTCTTGAAATAGCTCATCTGACGCACGATGTAATCGACAGGGAGGCCGGCAATGTCGGCGGATTCGGGATGCCCTTGTCCCGACATGAGGTGGCAGGTGCCGCATGCCATCTTGGCCGCTCCGGTTTCATCTTTCACGATCCGCGGAGCGGGACCATGTTCATCGGGAAACCAATCGGGCGGATTCCCGCTGCTGGCGACTTGAGCGGGGTCGTACACTTTGGCGCTGCCCGGCACGCTCACGGGGCCTGTCGCTTTAACAGTGGGGGGCTGCACCTTGTCTGGAATGTTGTACGCCCACGAAGGAAGACCGTTGGGAACCGACTGCGGCACTTGCGCGGCAGCGGGCAAGGAGACAAGGGAAACGAGAGCCAGAATCCTGATCCAGTAGCTCATAAACGTAGGTCCATAGCAACGCAGACGAATATACACCCGGATGTCAAATTCTGAAAAAGGCGGCGGCGTGTTGGCTCTCCAGACAATCACGGTTCCACAAGGTCGCGGCCAGACGAAATCGGTGTACAATCACGGCCATCTCGCCGTCAAAACAGAAATTCCGGCTAAAGCGGAAATCCGGCATGCTCGTGCCGGAATCACCATTCCGTCTCTCACCGGGGAAAGGACCTTCATGGAACCGAAAGTCGCGATGATGTTTGGAACGACGTTTTTCTTATTCATTGCAGTGGTCTACGTCTACATCGCCCTGGCGCTCATGACCATCGCCACCAAGACGAATACCCCGAATGGTTGGCTCGCTTGGATTCCCATCGCCAACATCTTCCTGATGTTCAATATCGCCGGGAAGCCCGCCTGGTGGTTCATCCTATTTCTGATCCCGCTAGTCAACATCGTGATCGCGATCATCGTCTGGATGGCCATCGCCGAGGCGCGGCACAAACCGAACTGGTGGGGCATATTGATGATCGTGCCCGTCGTTAATCTCATCGTGCCCGGCTATCTCGCCTGGTCCGATTGAGTCCTCTCACCTTCAGCATTGGTTGGCTTTTGACCGTTTCTGTGGGTCCTGCGGAGCGAATCAGATCGCGGCCGCGACGTCGCGATGAATTTCAAGCAGCTTTTTCAGCGACTGGTCGGCCGGGCGCCGGCCGAGGCCGCATTCCGTAGACACTCCTGTGGGTCCGGAATAATGCCGCTTGAAACCCGCCAGCCTCCTCAAGCTTCCTTCCACTCCATCGGTGTAATGCACGAGGCCCGCGTAGACTGTGCCATCCCCGAATCGGAGATTCTTGAGCGGCGCAAAATAGGTATCGTCGCTTCGATGACGCGGGACAGACATTTGCACGTGATTGATCGGACGCGGCGAAACTTCCTGCGCCCGGTTGGCCATCGAAACGCTGGTCGCCAGGTCGACGGGGTCTTTGAAATGCTTGTGGTGGAGATCGCCATAACACAGGTGCATGCCGACGATAACCGCTTTGGGGATCGGGGCATTCAACTCTCGGATGTAGCGTAGGAAACGATCCATGGGATCGCCATTGGGTTTGAACTGCATCGGAGCGGCATCCGGCAGGTGGTCGCCGTGTTCCAGTGCGACGGTTTCCCAGTTGATGTCCCACTGAATCACCAGGTCATTGTGTGGAATGATCTCGCACAGGCGCACGACATCGCGCTTCATGACATCCATGTAGGCATCCACCATCAGGTCCATATTCCGGGCGCTATCTGTGAACAGCCGGCAGGCATCGTCGGGAAACGGGAGTGACTGCTGAAAACGCACGCCGCGTGGGATCACTCCCTCATCACGCAGGCGGCAAAACACCTTGTAAGACGCGGCCGCCACATCCGGATAACCCAGCGTCTCAATGCGCGAGAGTTTCTTCACGCCTGGCTTCGCGCCGTACCATTGCAAAGTGTCGTAGTCCTTTGGAAGAAAGGCGGGCATCCCGCCTCCGACCGGAACGACAGCCCTGATCTCTTCCAAGTCGGGATGCTTCTCCCAGGTGTTTACGAGCACGAAATATATCCAGAAGCGACGCACGCCAAATTCTCCGTCGGTGAAGCCAACGGCGAGATCCCCGAGTATCGGGGCCAGGGTTCGAAATACCTCCTCCGCACTATTCCCGGGAACTCCGCCTACCAACATGACAGGTCTGGCAGCTTTAGACATGGATTCGCGCCTCGATTCTCCACGTGCGAAAATACCACGGCAGTTTTTGATTCACGCAGAACAGGCTGCGGAAAAAGTTGTTTATTTTGTCATTCCGAGCGAAGCGAGGAATCTCTCTTGAATTTGACACCATGAAAAGAAAGAGAGATTCCTCGCTTCGCTCGGAATGACAAAAAGCATCGGGCCCATTTTCTGCGGCCTGAGAAACCTGCTCAACTTTCGCGCATGATACTCCCGAAGCCAAATTCTTGCCAGCCATTCGGTGATTTGCCTACGGGCGCCGGAAATGATTTACTACCCTCAGTTTCCCCCTGGGTGCCCGGCCGTGCCTGACATAGAAGTTCCGGTCTTGATTGTTGGCGGTAGCCTGGTAGGCCTGTCCACGGCGCTGCTTCTTGGCCACCACGGGATACGTGCGCTCGCTGTCGAGAATCATCGCGGCACCGCGATTCATCCTCGAGCCGCGCAGATCAGCCAACGTACGATGGAGGTATTTCGCACCGTCGGCGTCGAGCAGATCGTCCGGGAAAAGTCCGATGAGCAATTCGTACAGGATGGCGCGATTCTGGCCGTCGAGTCGCTGGCGGGCGCGGAAATCGAACGTTACATCGCGAACCTGAACGCCGGCGTTACCGACATCAGCCCTTGTAAACGCTGCTTCATCTCGCAGAGTCTGCTCGAGCCGCTGTTGAAGTCCCGCGCGCAGGAACTCGGCGCGGAACTACTCTTTGGCACGGAGATGGTTTCCTTCGAGCAGGACGCTGACGGGGTGACCGCCATCGTCCGCAACCGCGACACGGGAAAGACCACTACTGTGCGCGCGCATTATATGGTGGCGGCCGATGGCGCGCGCAGCGGCGTTCGCGAGCGGCTGGGAATCCACATGGCGGGCCACGGCACTTTTTCAAAGAGCATCACGATTTATTTCCGCGCCGATGTCGAGCCGTTAATGCGGGACCGGAATTTGACTGTCATTTACGTGTTCAATCCCGTGTTGCGCGGTTTCTTCCGAATTGAAAAGCCGTTCCAGTCCGGTTTCCTCGCCGTCAACATCGCCAATGATTCCGGCCATCCGGTGACGGACGTATCCACGGGCTTGACGGAACAACGCAGCCTGGAATTTGTTCGCGCGGGTCTCGGCAGGGACGATATCCCCATCACCATCGAAAACGTGATGCACTGGGATTCCGCCGCCGATGTAGCCGACCGATTCCGCGCGGGCCGCGTCCTGATTGCGGGAGACGCCGCGCACGTCATGACGCCCAATGGCGGCTTCGGCGGCAATACGGGCGTGCAGGACGCTCACAACCTCGCCTGGAAACTTGCCCTGGTGCTGAAAGGGCTCGCGAATCCGGAACTGCTTTCCACGTACGAGCCCGAGCGGCGTCCGGCGTCGGCTTTCACCGTTGAGCAGGCCTACACACGCTACGTGAAGCGCGTCGCGCCGGACCTCCCGGCCGATCCGCATCAGCCACTTGCCAACGACCTGAACATCGAAATGGGGTATATCTATCATTCATCCGCTGTGCTTCCCGAGGATGCGAACGACGCCCGCGTCCATGAAAACCCGCGCGAATCCAAAGGGCGTCCGGGAACGCGCGCCCCGCACGTTTGGCTCGCACAGGACGGCCGGCAAATATCCACGCTGGACTTATTTGGGAGGAACTTCGCTCTGCTCGGAGGCGCGGAATCGAATGCATGGTGCGGGTGCGGCAAGGAGGCATCAAAGAAACTGGGAATCGATCTCGATGTCCATCGCGTGGGTGCGGACGGGCTGACAGATCCCACAAGTGAGTTCCCGGCGGCCTTTGGAATCGATTCGACAGGTGCGGTCCTCGTGCGGCCTGATGGCTTTGTTGCGTGGCGCGCGAAGACTGGCGAATGCGCATCCGCTTCGAAAATGGAGAGCGCACTCTCGACCATTTTGTCGAAATAGCCTGGCATCTGCCCGCCAACCCGGCTTCACCAGTCGGATTTCCTGGCTCAGGAAGTGTTTGCTTTTCTCCGGGCAAATTAGATTTCGCAAGAGTGCGCCATGGCTATTCCCCGACGGCTAAAAGTTTGACACTGACACTGGGCCGTCCATTACAATCTCGACGCGCAACAAGAGAGAGGAGAAATACATGCATCATCTGCTACGCGCAGAGGACGTAAAGCTCGTGCCCGCCTATGTGGGGAATAGCAAGTCGTTTACCCGGTCTTCCCTCGTCGATGGAACTTCCGGTTCAGTGCACATGGGGCTGGGGTTGTGCGCCCTCAAAGCGGGTGGAGCGATTAACACGCATCTGCACTCATTCGAAGAGAGCTTCTACGTTCTCGAGGGCCAACCCACGCTCATCCTGGACGGCGACGCCTATCCACTTTTGCCCGGTGCGTGCGGCCTCGTTCCGGTCGGTGTGCCGCATGCGTGGCTGGGGCCTGCGAAGGGCAGCGCGAAGTGGATTGATATGTTGGCCCCTCAGCCGCGTTCGAAGGGTGCACCCGATGACACGTTTTTCACGGGCCCGCCCGCGCAGTACGAGAGGAAACAGCTCGACATCCGCGACCCGCGTTCCCGGCACCTGTTTCGAATGCTTGAGAGCGATATTGTGCTCGACGAGCTCAAAGCAGGCTCGCGCGTCAGCGCTCCGACGGTGTCCGCGAGCATGTCGACCGCGCTTCTCGCCTACAGTGGCATCGCGCTAAAAATGCTCGTCGATCAGCGTCTCGGCGCGCAGCTTTCAACAATGTTCATGGTCGAATACCAGCCCGGCGGCGTCGCACACCCGCACGACCACCCTCTGGAGGAGTCGTACGTCATTCTTTCCGGCAGTGTGGAAGCAGTCGCCGATGACGCCCGGTACACGCTTCGGGTAGGCGATGCGTTCTGGACCGGCGTAGGCTGCGTACACGCCTTTTACAACACAAGCGAGGGCACCGTGCGCTGGCTGGAGACCCAGTCTCCTCAGCTTCCGCCGAGGTACGGGTACCGGTTCAACCGTGACTGGGAGTACCTCAAGGAGAAGCTCGCAGCGCCTTCCTCAGCGTGAAAAAGCAGGCGCTGATCCGGCAGGCTGGCGTCACTGGAAGGGATCGGCTGATAGAAAGACCGTGCACGTGGTGGTTGAGCGCAAATCTTTCAAAGGACGGGAGGCGGTATGTCTGACCAAGGCAGTGTTGTAATCGTGGGGGGAACTTCGGGTCTCGGACGACAAGTCGCTCAAGTGCTCGCGGCACGCGGTGACGACGTCGTGATCACCGGCCGCGACAATGCTAAAGCCGAGGCCGTCGCCGCTCAAATCGGCGGCCGGTGCCGGGGCCTCGCATTGGATCTCGCCAATCCGAATGAGATCGCCGGCCGCCTCGCGCAGATCGGTCAGGTAAAAAGCCTTGTCATCGCGGCGATCGAACGAGATGACAACAGCGTGCGCAAATTCGATATTGCCCGCGCGTCACGGCTGATGACGCTGAAGCTCGTGGGCTACCCCGAGGTCATTCACGCGCTCGTGTCTCGCTTCACTCCAAATGCTTCCATCGTCTTATTCGGCGGGCAGGCCAAGGAACGGCCCTATCCGGGTTCGACCACCGTCTCTACGGTGAATGGGGGGATTGCCACCATGGTGCACACACTGGCTGTAGAGCTCGCACCAATTCGCGTGAACGCGATTCATCCGGGGATCGTCGGGGACAGTCCTGCCTGGAGCGGAAAACCGCCCGAGGTCCTCGAACGAGTGAGAGTTCGCACGCCGACAGGACGATTGCCGACTATGGCGGACATCGCCGGCGCCGTGATCTTTCTCTTGGAAAACCAGTCGGTAAATGGCGTCAACCTGAGTGTTGACGGCGGTTGGTTGCTTCTCTGAACGGTTGAAATTCGGCATGTAGAACAACCATTCGGATCGACAGCGCACCGTTCTAGTCGTCTTCTCGGAATGTGGCTTTTTGGCTTCGAGTAGCTGGAAATTTGATTATCTTGTTCTGCCCAGCGTTGATCGGGGGGATAGTACCCTGCCCCCACCGCCGGTGCTGCCTATTTGAATGATTGTCTTCCGTTAAGATCCGCATCGGGAGGATAATAATTCCGGTTTACCCATTCCAAGGCGAGGAGATGATGATGGAAACCAAGCGAGTCTTGCTTATCGCAGGTGGTGCTCTTGCTGCCATCCTTCTTCAAATCGCGTCCCCTCGACTTCACGCGGAGCCTCAGACGGCATCAGCGTTGAGCGGGCAGGTCACTTCCGCTGAGGAAGGTCCGATGGAAGGTGTGGTAGTCAGCGCGAAGAAGGACGCCTCGACAATCAGCATCAGCGTTGTTACCAACGCCGCGGGCCGCTTTGCTTTCCCGGCTGCGAGACTCGAACCCGGACACTACGCATTGACCGCGCGCGCGGCCGGCTATGAGCTGGACGGAGCCAGAGCCGCGGATGTCGCCTCAGGCCAGGAAGCCAAGGCTGAGATCAAGCTCAAAAAAGCGAAGAACTTGTCCGGCCATCTCACGAATGCAGAATGGTTGATCAGCATGCCCGGCACGGACGAGCAGAAACGCTTCCTGCTCAATTGCACCGGCTGCCACACGCTCGAGCGGATCATGAAGTCGACGCATGACGCCGACGAGTTCATGGAAGTTTTCAAGCGGATGAGCCTCTATTATCCCGGAAGCACTCCCCTAAAGCCACAGCGTCTCACTGGCACTGCAAGCCGCGATGTGGAACGCGGAGGTAACGGCAGGAAGACCGCGGAATGGCTCGCCAGCGTCAACCTGAGCCAGGAGCCGACCTGGACTTTTCCTCTGAAGACGCAACCGCGGCTCACGGGCAAGTCCACGCATGTGATCATCACCGAATACGATTTGCCAAATCCCTTGATTCAGCCGCACGACGTGATGCTCGATCGGGCAGGCAACGTCTGGTACTCCGACTTCGGTCAGATGTTCCTCGGCAAAATGGATCCGAAGACCGGCGCGGTGACCCAATATCCGATCCCTGTAGTTAAACCGGGATGGCCGGAAGGCACGCTCGATCTGGAATTCGACACGGACGACAATCCCTGGGTCGGCGTGATGTACCAGAGCGCCATCGCGAAGTTCGACAAGAAGACCGAGAAATTCCGATTCTGGAGCACGCCAAAGGAATGGGACACCGACGGTGGCCAGCTCGGCCATATCGCAATCGAAGGCACTCCTGCCGACAATAAAGTGTGGATCAAGAACTCGGATGGCAGCAACATCTACCGGCTCGATCTGATCTCCAACAAGATGGAGAACCTTGGCAACTTCAAGGATCCGCAGACCGGCAAGCGCATCGGGCCGTACGGCATCCACTCGGACGCGCAGAACAACCTCTATTTGCTCGATTTTTCGGCCGGGAATATCGTCAAGATCGATGCCAAGACGAAGAATCCGACCGTCTATCGGACTCCGACCCCAGACTCCCGCCCGCGGCGAGGCCGCGTCGATCCACAGGGCCGGTTGTGGTTTGCCGAATATCAGGGCAACGCGATCGGCATGTTCGATCCCAAGACCGAACGCATCACCGAGTGGAAGGTGCCAACGGCGTGGAGCGCTCCGTATGACGCCTTGGCCGACCGCAACGGTGAGGCGTGGACCGGGTCCATGCAAACCGACCGTGTGGCGCGTCTTGATATCAAGAGCGGCCAGTATACGGAATACATGCTGCCGCGCCCGACCAACATCCGCCGTGTCTATGTCGACGATTCGAAGAACCCCGGCACTCTTTGGATTGGCAGCAACCACGGCGCATCGATTGTCAAGGTCGAACCGCTCGACTAGAGTTCGATCCGATTTGCGCGTTTGGTTTTGGATGCCTCCGACGAAATGAACTGGTATTTAACGGAATTCATTTCGGAAATTCTTTACAGGCGTCGGTGTCGGAGTCCTAGGATTCTACGTACTTGGCTCGATTCATCGGGCTTCTTCCGGCAATCTTCACAATCTGAAAGTCAGTCGAAATCTTTCTTTTGGCAAGTACGCCTCAAGGCCTGGCCAGTTTTGCTTACACCAGTAGATTGCGAAGTGCAGAATAATATCCATACGCGCTCATATCGGACATCGCTTTTCACTCGCACCAGCGCATCAACTCGACCCAACAGCTTCTCGCTTATCCCCTTCCTCCCCATCCGGCCTCCTTCCGAGGGCGCTCATTAGGGGACATTTTCATTGAGGTTCAACTGGAAGCCGACTCTGGCGCTCGTGTCATTCGGACAGGGACAAAAGAGCAGGCGAAAGTACAAGTGACAACTGGCTGAGCGGCCAGTTGAATCTCCACGAACGCTGAGAGACGATTGCTGCAGATCGCAAGAATCTCAGGATCGCCTTGCAACGGCCTTGATCCACTCTGAATGCCCCAGTGGGAGGGTTCGATGTCATCTAATCAGGTCGCGTACGCGCAAAAACGGCGCAGCTCACGCATTGAAAAAGCCTTACCGCTGGCGGTGCAGGGCGTAGATGCCCTCCGTGCACCCTACCGGGAGGAAGTTACAACGTCCACCATTAGCTGTCACGGTTGCACTTACAAAATGAAACATGAGGTCCTTCCGGGTGAAATCGTGATCCTGGATATTGGGCAGCGCGCGAAAGGCCACTCGGAAAGCTCCAATCGAGCGCGAGTGAAATGGATTCAAAAGCTCAACGCCTCCGCGGATCCGGCGTACGACGTCGCGGTGGAATTTGAAATCGCCGGCAATATTTGGGGCCTCCCATCGCCGCCGGAGGATTGGCTTCCCGCGCAGGAGAGCAAAGCGGCAGAGGCTAATTCTGGACGAGAACTGCGGCTGGTAACGCGGACCGAACCGCAAACCATGCAGAACCGGAACGGGGGATCAACCCCAGGTCCCGTTCTGAAGAAAGGTGACGCGGCCGCTTCCCTGTCCCCTTGGTTTTCTGACCTTATGGGCGGCTTAAGCAACCAGATTCAATCCACGGTCTCTGAAATCGCGGCGGTGACCCTCACGAATGAAAGGAACCGTTACCTGGACGAATTTCGCGCCCAGCTTCAGATCGAAGCGGCTGGAACGATTGAGCGCGTGATCGCGACATCGAAAGATGAATTGGCCCGGCGGGCGTTGAAAGCATTGACCGAGGCGTCGGAGAACACGGTCCGAACGAGCCACGAGCGCTTGATCGGGGCTGTCGAGCAAGATCTGGAAAGCGCCAAGCAGCGCATGCTGGTTCATGGAAATGAACTGAACCATCGCGCCGACAGCATGGCGGCCTGCACGATTGAGAAGCTGGAACGCTCGCTCGAAACCTCGCACACCGAAGCGGCAGCCCGCTTCGTATCGCGGCTGCGAGAACAGGTCGCCCCTGTGCTGAATGAAGCCAGAGCGGATCTTCAGAAGTTGGTGACATCCCAGACTGTGTTTAAGGAAGAATCGCAAGCGATTTACGCGCGAGTCACGAACGAGCTCGAAACCGGCGCCAACGCAAGATTGATGCAGGCTCACGGCGAACTGGACAAAAGCTCCGCTGCGGTTTTGAACCAGTGCAACGAAAAGCTGCGTGAGCTTTCGCGAATTTTCGAGAACACCGCGCAAGATACGATACGCATCCTGATCGCGTCGGCCACGGGCGATGCCAAAAAGAACCTGGAAGAACGAGCCGCGGAGATTTCCACCAATTTCACCGATCAGCTTGAAGGCCACATTCGTACTTATCTCGAATTCATCGGCGACTCGATCGCCGAGTTTCCTAAGAAAACTCCGGCCTCATAACTCAATTCACTTTGGTCGCCGCCGTCGCTGCGTCGCAGGGCGCGCGGCCGGAATACGAATTCACGGCAGAGCAATTGCTCCCCGAGCGGATGCAACTCTCTGGAACTCCTGCTTCTGGCCCTCCGCGCCAAGAGACCCTGTGCTAGAATCCCTTCGAACTGCGCATCATACCGGCGCTTGGAGTTGCACACACCGGCCATGACGATGTTCAAGGAGGATGCCGACTATGGGTTTAACCAGACGCACCATACTGGCTGCGGGCGCAGCGGCAGCGGCAACGGCCGCCTTGCCGCGCGCCTTTGCTCAGCAGGCGAGCAATGGAGGAACCGGCAAGTTCTACGAAAAAGGCTCCGTTCGTATCTACTATGAGGAGGCTGGGTCCGGTTTCCCGTTGATGCTGCTTCCAGGCGGGGGATTGAACTCCACCATAGCCTTCTTCTCTGGCAACTCGCCCTTCAACGCCGTTGAGGAATTCAAGGGACAGTATCGCTGCATCACCGCGGACCTGCGCAACGCCCCCAGCGGCCAGTCCACCGGCCCTGTCGAGGTCGACCGGCCGTGGGAATCCTACGCCGACGACCAGCTCGGTCTGATGGATCATCTGGGCATCGACAAGTTCATGGTAATGGGCTTCTGCATTGGCGGCCCTTTCATCTGGAGTCTCTTGAAGCGCGCCCCCGATCGTGTTGCCGCGGCTGTGGTGGCGCAGCCCGTGGGGTGGCGTCCGGAGATGCGCGACCGCAAGTACCCGGGCGCATTTTGGACGACCTGGGGTCCGATGCTGAACGCCAAGCGGCCAGAGATTTCGTTGCAGACTGCCGACCAATTTGTGATCAGGATGTTCGAAACCAATCCCGACTTCGTCTTCACCGTGACACGCGATTTCGTGCGTGGATGCCAAAACCCGGTGCTGATCATGCCGGACGACGTCCCGCCGCACCCTTACGCCCCCGCCATGGAGTGCGCGATGCTCGCGCCGAAAGCCGAAGTGAGCATCTTCCCTTGGAAGGAGCCCAAAGAGCGGATTCCGCTGGCCGTGCGCCAAGTCCATTCCTTCCTCAAGGCGCACCAGTCTGCCTAGACGGCGGTGTCTATACTAAGGGCCCGGGGCGTAACCGTGAGAGGTTCGAGGTGGCGTCAGTATTCTCACATGCAGTCGCTGCTCTTGGCATAGGAGCCTGCTTCTACACCCCGCGCATTCCGAAGCGAGTCTGGGCGATTGGCGCACTTTGTTCTGTTGTTCCCGATCTTGATGTCATTGGATTCCATTACGGCATCCATTACGGTGACTTTTGGGGCCACCGGGGGTTCACGCACTCGATTGTCTTCGCCGCCGTTGTAGCCGCCGTTGCCTTAATTGTTGCGTTTCGTCGTGGTCTTCCCAGCATCAGTCGATTCTCTTTGTGGATGTATTTCTTCCTCGCCACCGCAAGTCACGGTTTTCTAGATGCCATGACTGACGGCGGTCTTGGGGTCGCTTTCTTTGCTCCATTTGACAATCGTCGCTATTTTCTTCCGTGGACTCCAATTCGAGTTTCGCCCATAGGCATCGAGCGCTTTTTTACGGCTCGCGGCGTTGCCGTTATCCAGACTGAATTGCTTTGGATTTGGCTTCCTGCAGGGTTACTGGCAATCTCGGCCTGGATGATACGCCGAGGTGACTTTGCCGCATCTGATGTTTAACGTTTCCGGCCACTATCGCTTTTTCTGGTTATCCGAGGGGGCATAGGGTTTCTCGAAAGACTTGGCGCCCCAGGCACGCGCCTAACGGGATTATGGATACTCACTCTCGAACCCGAGCGTCTGGAGAACCAACGGACAATCGCCGGGACGGATCCAGGGATGAACTCTCGACAGACGCTCAAGCTGCTTGCTGTTTCAAATGTTGGGCGTCGAAGCGGACTCCTTTCTTCCCAACGATCAAGGTGATCGCTGCAATTTTGCGCGCCATCGTCAGGCGCGCCATCTCCGGCCTCATCCCCTTGGCCCCCAGAGCCGCGTCCTCTTGTCGAGAATTGGCTCGAGTCCGGCAACGACTAATTCAAAAGTGATACGACTTAGGTAAAGTGTCGTGAATAATCTAGAAGTAGTTTAGAGTCCCGCTAGACTGCGGAACGGGACTGATTTCATCAATCCCCGAAAAAGATTGAATAATGGCACAGAGCCAACTTGGCGAAACGTCCTCGTACCGGTGGCGATTTGGCACACTAACCCTGCTCACCACGGAACTAATCTCTTTACCGTCTCAGCCGATATTGGAAGAGATTACCCGCGGCACTGGCCTGAAGGCGCAAAATCGGCCAGTCCGATGCGCAGGCGGTGTCCTAGCCATGGTTCGTATACCGACGAGACTGCCAATCGTGGCTCTGTACCCGCGCAGATGAACGACTTTGCAATCATCGAATACCCGAATTTATGAGCGGCGCAAATATTCACGAACTCGATCTGATCGCATACGGCATCACCGTCAAAACCGTGCATCGCAATCCTTCTCCAGCGCAGCTCTACGAACACGCCATTCGTTACGAGGCAGGTTCTTCCATTGCTGATTCTGGCGCTCTCGTTGCCTATTCCGGCGAGAAGACTGGACGCTCGCCGCAAGATAAGCGGATCGTTAAACATCCTGATTCCGACAAGGATGTGTGGTGGGGACCGGTGAACGTTCCGATCGACGAACACGTATTCCGTATCAACCGGGAGCGCGCGATCGACTATCTCAATATCTGCGAACGGATTTACGTCATCGACGCGTTTGCCGGCTGGCATCCCCGAAATCGGCTGAAGGTTCGCATCATCTGCTCGCGCCCATATCACGCCTTGTTCATGCAAACGATGCTCATCCGGCCGACGAGCGGGGAATTGGCCGAGTTTGGCGAGCCGGATTACGTGATCTTTAATGCTGGCCGTTTCCCAGCCAATCGACTCTCGGTTGGCATGACTTCCAAGACCTCCATCGCCCTTTCCTTTGCGGAACGGCAGATGGTAATCCTCGGAACCGAATATGCGGGTGAAATGAAGAAAGGCGTCTTCACGATCATGAATTATCTCATGCCAAAACGCGGCCTTCTGTCGATGCACTGCTCGGCCACGGCGGATGCTCAAGGTCCGCAATCGTCGGTCCTTTTTGGCCTTTCCGGGACCGGCAAGACAACGCTCTCCGCCGATCCCAAGCGCCGCCTCATTGGCGATGACGAGCATGTCTGGGGCGACGATGGCATTTTCAACATCGAAGGCGGCTGCTACGCGAAGGCCATTGACCTGACACCAGAAAGCGAGCCGGACATCTTTCACGCACTCCGCTTTGGTAGCGTGCTCGAGAATGTCGTATTGGACGACGAATCGCACCGTGTCGATTTTCACGACACGAGCATCACGCAAAACACGCGTGGCGCTTATCCCATCGAATTCATTAAGAACTCCAAAGTGCCGTGCATGGCGGGACATCCGACCGATATCATCTTTCTGACCTGTGACGCGTTCGGTGTATTGCCTCCTGTCTCGAAACTCACGCAGGAACAAGCCATGTATCACTTCATCTCTGGCTACACCGCGAAGGTTGCAGGGACCGAGATGGGAGTGACGGAGCCGTCGGCAACTTTCAGCGCCTGCTTTGGCGCGCCGTTTCTGGTATGGCATCCGGCCAAGTATGCCGAATTACTCGCAGAAAAAATCGAGGAACACAAGGTCAACGTGTGGCTGATCAACACGGGATGGAGTGGCGGCAGTTACGGTGCCGGCGCGCGCATCAAACTGAAATTCACCCGCGCAATCATCGACGCGATCCATGCCGGCATACTGGCCACTGCGCCGACGCAACCCGATCCAATTTTCGGAATTCACGTCGTAACGGAAGTGCCAGACGTGCCAGCCGAAATACTCATACCTGAAAGGACATGGGCCGACAAGTCAGAGTTTGCCGGCACCTCCCGAAAGTTGGCCGGACTATTCATTGCCAACTTCAAGAAATATGAATCCGGGAGCGCGCCCGGAGTGAAAGCTGCCGGGCCGGAAGCATAGTCCGATCACCAAGGATGTATGCGCCCAACCATACATGCTATTGGCATCGCCAACGGGGGTGGAGACTGCCCTGGCCTGAACGCCGTCATTCGCGGCGCGGTACGTGGAGCCGTCTTTGGACACGCTTGGGGCGTTGTGGGCATCCTCGACGGCTTCGACGGACTGATTTGGCCGGAGCGGTCTGTACCCCTGACGGTCGAGTCGATCGCAGGGATCCTGCCCCGCGGCGGCACGATTCTGGGGTCCCGGAGCCGGGGAGATCCGTTTCACCATACAACCGATCAGGGAAGCAAAGTAACGAACGATGATTTCCTGACGTGTCGCAGGACCATGGATAAACTGCGGCTTGACGCACTGATCGTGATCGGTGGCGACGGTACACTAACGATAGCGCGGGATCTTGGACGGATGGGCATCCCGATTGTGGGAGTGCCCAAGACGATCGACAACGATCTCTCCGCCACGGAAGTTACCTTCGGTTTTGACACGGCACTGCATGTCGCCACCGACGCCATCGACCGCCTGCACACCACGGCGGAATCGCATGGCCGTGTAATGGTGATCGAAGTCATGGGACGCAATGCGGGGTGGATCGCGCTGCATTCCGGAATCGCTGGTGGGGCCGACGTTATTCTAATTCCGGAAATACCGTTCACGATTGAAATTGTTTGCGAAAAATTGCGCGAACGCGCCGCGACAGGAAAAAGATTCTCCCTGGTGGTCGTGGCGGAAGGCGTGAAACTGCCTCCAAATGATCCTTTCGGCAAACCCTTTCCTAAGCCGCGCCCTGGCCAAGTTGGCATTCTGATTGGCGATGCGATTCACGAAACACTGAAACAGGATGTGCGCATCACCGTGCTGGGACACATTCAGCGGGGAGGATCGCCCAGTCCTTTCGACCGTATCCTGGCCACGCGATTCGGGGTGGAAGCCGTGGAGCTCGCGGCGCGCGGGAATTTCGGGCACATGGTATGCCTTCGCGGCGGTGAGATTGAATCGGTTCCGCTCGACGATGCTGTAAACGAGGTGCGCCTGGTCGATCCCAAAGGGAGTATGGTGCGCGCCGCGAGAGCCGTGGGGATCACTTTCGGAGATCAGGAATAAAAGTGTGATGGTGTCAAATGCTGTGGAGAGTTTGTGGCGGCCACGCAAGATTGGGCCGAGGAATCGCGCAAAGTCTCGACATCCACGACAATCGCCAATTCCAGCATGATCATCTGGCGCACCGGTTGAGTACCAAGTCCATCCATGAGATGGCCGGTTAGTGTCAAGTCGTTTTTTCTTTTTTCTCCCAGGTTTTTTGCGTTTGAGCCGGGCCGCCTGATAAGTGCTCTTATAGGAATGCGGCCTTGTTCCTTCTTAGGGAGTTTCCCACATACAAACAAAGGGGTTGGCCGGAGGGACGGGTGAAACTGGACTGACACTTCACTGAACCTCAGACCAGTAGTTTTTTAGCAAGCGTTCGAGGTAGCCTGATGGAGCACGATACGCCCATACCAGCTCCGTGGGAGGGAATACGTGTTCTGCGAATGTTGCGGCCTGAGCTTCCTGCCAAAACAATCTGTGTGCACGCGCTGCAATACGGCGGCGATGCGGCACTGGTTTCAGCTGATGAGCCTGGTGACTTTGACGGTAGCAGCGCTTTGCAATGGACTGGTCGGGCTGCTGTTGCTTCCGCGGCTGACCGGAGGACCGCACTCGCACTTCGTGTTCCGGGCGTGGCTGTGGTTCGACCATGAAGCAGCGATTTACGGCTGGGTACCCGTCGCATTCGGATTGCTCGCGTGGGACTATTTCGTCTGGAAGGCGGCAAGGCCAAAGGTCAAGGGGTGGTTCACGCGCAAGCTGCTCACTTTTTCACTTGCGGCGGGGCTCGCGCCGATGCTGCCCTGGTGGATTCCCGCAGGTCAGCCGCCGGGGGAATTCCTGTCGATGATTGGGAAGTATCCGGGCGTGCCTTCCCTTCTGGCATGGGGCGTGGTCCTTGTAGTTGCGGTGCTGCTGTGTATGAACGCGGAATCGCGCGACTACCTGCTGGGCCATGGGAGGGCGCTAAGCGTGGTCAGTCTGGGACTGCTGTTGCTGGTCCTGACGATGACCGTGGTGGGTTGGGCAGTCACCTATTGAGTGCCTTCCGCTTTCTGGCGCCCTGAGCGCATCCGCATCTCCTGCAGCTCGAGATGAATTCTTGCTCCAATTAGCTTCGATTGATTCTTAGCGCGGGCGTCAACTCAAAGGCCATTAAGTTGATCTGTAACTGAATAGTTTTTGGCATTCTTTGCGGAGGAATCCACCGATGACCGGGATGCGGTGATTGCCCTTCTTGAAGATAAGCCTGCAGGGGATCAGGCAGGCTCGCCACTTGTAATCTTCCGTCCCGCGCTTGCGTCCATATGCGTCAATGTCTTCCTGGGAAACGCCGTAGACGACAGCGCCAATTCTAGACCACACGCAGGCGCCGGCGCACATGGCGCAGGGCTCGTGCGTGGAGTAAAGAATGAAGTCGGGAAGGTAGCGGCCATATCCGCTGGATACGTATTTGAGAGTTTCGAGCTCGACGTGCTTGATGCTTGATCCCGAAGTTTTTACCCGGTTGCCAGCGCTGGCAACAACCACCTCGCGTTTGGCCGTGAGCCGCGTAATGACTGCGCCAATTGGGTAGTCGCCTCGATCGCCGGCCCGCTTAGCCTCCGCGATAGCCAGCTCCATGTACTTCTTTCCCGGTTTATAGGAAGCAGAGATCATGTTCTTAGTTTATATCCATCTACGGTAACGCGGAGGCGAGACTGTTGACGAATCCGCATCAACGCGTCCCGAGAAGTCCTCCTATCGGAATGGAGAATTTGCGAAGTATTCAGTTCCATCGATTTGTCGGCAGGTGATTCGTGTACGGGTTGCGCATTTGCGTGGATCGCGCCGGCGTTGGGGAGGCTAGCCTTTGCTCTTGGACCGGGTTTTCCCGCCTCGCTCAAAGGTGGCGGCATCCACGGAGATCAGTCCTGCCCCGACTGCCGCCAGCGTGAACGACGCAAGCGCCAGCATCAATGGAAGCCCGTAGCCGTCCACATTGTGGATGCCGGAGTGTGGCAGGTTCACTTTCCAAACCGCGATTCCCATTTCCACCGCAAGGAACAGCCCCGCTCCCCGCGTGACAAGACCCACGATCAGCAGAATCCCGCCGAAAAACTCCATGCCGCCGGCAACGTAAGCGAAGTAGGAAGGGAAACCGTGCTGCGGAAACCACGCCAGCCATTTCGCCGGCGAGACGAACAGCTTCAGGTAACCCTCATACAAAAAAATGCCTCCCACTCCCATGCGCAGCAACAACAGCGCCAGCGGCTTGAGCTTCTCGAAAATCTGCATCGCTTCTCCCGTCTCGGACGCGGCATTGTAGCACAAGGCGCGAAATTCATTTCCGCCGCGCGAAGTTCATCTGCGCGCTTCGCGGCCCGCCGGACACACGATCGAGCTACGTCGCCATGAGGCGGAAACGTTTTCTATATGGTTAAGTTTGGTGACTCAGCCATGTCAGTGTGCTGCGGCCTGGACTTTTTGCGCCGCTTGCACCACATCGGCGTAAGGTCCAGTCGAGCCGTGACCGCCGGCAAAGCGCTCCGGCTTGATCCCCCATTTGTCGACGCCTTTCACAAGCGCCGCCACCATCGCATTGGAGGGCACGGGCGCGCCTGGAACGTACAGATCGCTGATGATACCGAGCTTGGCATCGGGCACGTACACCATGTCATAGCCCGCCGCGTGGGGATTTTCGATGGCGTAGGCATCCACCTCGCGGCCGCCATCGTTCACGCTCCACTTGCCGTCGACTTCGATCACCTTGGGTGTAAAGGCCGTCTTTGGCGCGAACCGGTTCAGTGTTTCCGGCCGTGCCAGTACCTTGCGGATATAGTCGCCATCGCCTTTGCCCACCACGATGGTGGCGCCCTCGGCGGCGTAGGTGCGCATGCCGCTGACATGATCGACATGGTGATGGGTGAGAATCAGGTAGCGGATCGGTTTCCCCGAGTATCTCTTCTTTGCCAAGTCGATGGACTGAATCGCCTGGCCGTCGTCGTTCGGCGCTTCCACCACGATCAGGGAAGTGTTTGTCGCGATGAAAATCGTATTGTGCGTGCCGCCCTGGGTCTGGCTGATATTCGGGCCGACGTCTTCGAGCCTCAGGCTGTCGGCGTCGTCCGTATACATTTTGTCGGAATCGTAATAGAAGCCCAGGAACTGCCGCCGGATGATCCACTGAAACGGCGTCACGTCCGCAGGCGCCGGCTTGGCTGCGCTGGCCAACATGGCTTGCGGAATATCGAAGGCCGCGGCAGGCAGAGCGGGGTTCGCTGTCACGCTGGAAAGTTTCAAGTCCACGATCTTCATCCCGTTCAGCGTATACAGGGCGTGAAACGCAACCTTCGCGCCTTCCACATCGCGCCAATCCGAATATTCCGCGTCGAAGACGGAATCGCCTTCAATTCCGTCCCAATCCAGTGTGCGCACGCGCGTGGGAAGATTCGTGGCGGGATCGAACATGACGATAAACGTGCCATAGTCACCACGATATTGCAGCGCGGGATACGTCTTGCCCGCAATTTTCCGATCGGCGATTTCGGACACCCGGTCGGGATGCCGTTTCATCTCGATAACAATCAAGGGCCGCTCGAGCTCCCGCAAGTTCATGGTGAGCCGGCGGCCAGACATGGTGTGTTCGGGCGGCGTACTCTTAGTCGTGCGTTTGGGCAGGCGCCCGGCCGCCGCGTCGTTGCCGATTACATAGCCGGCAACCGGCGTGATGATTTCCGTGTAAGTCCGCTTGCCCTCGCCGCCCGGCATCGGGCGAACCCATTCGTTGCGCGTGAACCCGCGCACGAGATCGCGGCTCTCGACCAGGTCAGACACACCCGTGTCCGGCTTGGTCGGGTCGGAGAGGGAATACGATTCGCCGGGATCGAATTGCTCCAGGCTGGCTTTCAGACTGAGGGTCTTCAACTTGTCCCCGCCCATCGCCGCATAAGCGGCATTCACCCGATCTTGCGGCGCCGCAGCGGGCGCGGCCCATGAAATGAGTAGACTCGTCGCTACGGAAATACCGACAGCGCAGCACAGCGACGCCGTCAAACACAGGCTACCGTTTCTTCCACGCATGGACGTTCCTCCTTTTCTCTCCAACGCCGGGCCGGAATTCCAACCGCTTCTACAGGGAGATGCCGGCTAGCCTATGTTAGGAAAGGGCGGAACGCAACAGGCGAGCCGATAACAAGCGCGAAATCGGGAGCAGCTCAAGGAAAGCTAAGGCGTTGTATATGCCAAGAGGGTTTTCTTACTGAGGTGCCGGAGAAAAACTTATGCCTAACTCCTGATCAACCCTTCCTTAGGAACCTTGCCGGCTGCCGAAGTCGAACTTCCAAATTCAACTGGGAAAAATTTCAGCGCTTGATGATGGACTTGAACCCTTTGGCTTCGAGTTGCTGTCGCGCAATTGTCGCGGACTGGTTATCCGGATACGGTCCGACCTGAACGCGAAATAACTTGTCGGCGCCGGGCGGGATGACGAACGCGGGGAATTTTTTCTGCTGCAAGGCTTGCGCGAGCGCCAGCGCGTCATCCTGGTGGAGTACGGCCGCGACCTGAAGCATGATCGAGCCTTTTGGAATCAGCGGGCCGTCCGTGCCACTCGATGGTTTGGCCGATTTTGCAGGCTTCGAGGGAGCAGCAGCCGGCTTGGGCGCAGCTACGGGCGGCGCCGAGACGTTCACGGATTTCGCAGACGGCTGCAAGTGATCCGCGGCCGCTTGCGGATCGGCGGAGTGATAGAAATCCCAGTCGGAATTTTTCTTAGGAACTTGCGCGTCCTCGGACTCCGTCCGGTTCTTGGATTTCGCTGCTGGAGGACCGGCTGGCGCATCGAATCCCATCGGCACGCCGGCGGCGGCGCGAACTTTGGTATCGTACTGGCTCCGTCCCAGCAAATAGCCAAGCGTGAAGACGACTCCAAAAATGACGACGAGCAGCAGAAACAGTCCGACCAGGTGCCTGCTCTCCAGCACGAAATCGCCGCCGCTTTTTTTCTCTTTTGACGCCATCTATTTTCTGGAACCGATCGCCTTTACCCACTCATTGATAATATCGATCGGCAGCGGAAAGACTATAGTCGTATTTTTTTCGACGCCGATTTCCGTCAGCGTTTGCAGGTAACGGAGCTGAATCGCGGCGGGCTGCGTTTCGAGCACTTGCGCGGCTTCTGCCAGCTTCGTCGACGCCTGCGCTTCCCCCTCCGCGTGG
>DATNIO010000256.1:0-6726 GCA_035604385.1 Verrucomicrobiia bacterium
CTTGCGCCAGCGCATAGCCCATCTTGCCAGAAGATCGATTGGTCAGAAATCGCACCGGGTCCAGGTCTTCGCAAGTGGGCCCGGCCGTCACGATGATCGTTTCTTCCTGCAAGTCATGTTCAATTCCCAGTCGCGCGCACACTGCCTGCGCGATTGCTTCAACGCCGGCCAGCCGCCCCGCGCCGGTCATCCCACAAGCGAGATAGCCTTCCTCGGGCGGCACGACGTGAACGCCTCTCGCGCGCAACGTCTCGACATTCTCCTGCGTCGCCGCATGCTCCCACATGTTTACGTTCATCGCCGGAGCAACGACCACTGGCGCGGTCGTCGCCAGATACAGCGTGGTCAGGAAATCGTCCGCGACGCCGCGAGCCATTTTCGCAATCACGTTCGCGGTCGCCGGCGCAACAACCAGCAGATCGATCCGCTGGGCCACGGCGATATGCTCGATGGCGCTTTCCACATTCGCGCCCGCGGATTCCTCGCCAAACATTTCGGTGATTACTTTTTGCCCGGTGAGCGCGGCAAACGTGAGTGGCGTGATGAATTCCTGCGCGCTCTTGGTCATCAACACTTGCACATCGATGCCTTCCTGCTGGAGCTTGCGCACCAGTTCCGCCGCCTTGTAAGCGGCCACTCCGCCGGAAACACCGAGTGCCACGCGCATAAAAGTTTCGCGGCGCTATTCCTTGCGCCGCTTCCCGTCCTTGTCCAACGCATCGCCCGGGATTTCAGGCAACTGATATTCGAGCACGCCCGCGACCAGCTCCTCGATTGCCACGCGAGTGGACTTGTGCGAGCGCGGATTCGCCACCAGTGGAGACGCTCCGAGCATCAACTGCCTCGCTCTTCGCGCCGCCACCACCACAAATGCAAACTTGCTATCCGGTGCCTGACTCTCTGCCGTCATGAGATCGTTATCCTCCAAAAGATTCCAGAATCTTGCATGCGCGCTCGCTCAAACAACTGCGAAGACACCGCGCGGCCACCGTGATCGCCTGGATTTCGCGTCCGGCGCGCTCCACATCGTCGTTCACCACCAGAAAATCATACTCCGCGTAACGCTGAATTTCCTGCCGGGCCCGTTCCAGCCTCCGCTCGATCGCCTCTTCCGGGTCTTGCCCTCGCGCCCGCAACCGCCGTTCCAATTCTTGTTTCGCGGGCGGAAGAATGAAGATAGCGACCGCGTGGGGCAGCTTTTGTTTTACCTGTTCGGCGCCCTGCACGTCAATTTCGAGCACCAGGTCCAGCCCCTTGCGCTGCGCTTCATCAAGCCACCGGCGCGGCGTGCCGTAGCGGTGCCTTCCGAATACGCGAGCGTGTTCCAGGAACTCCCCGGCGCGAACCCTGCGATCGAATTCCTCTTCGGAAATAAAATCATACCATTTTCCGGCGCTTTCCGTGGCACGAGGGGGCCGGGTTGTGCACGACACGGAAAACATCGTGCCGGGCACTTCCAGCATTTTTTGCACCAGCGTGGATTTCCCCGAGCCCGATGGGCCGGAAACGATAAAAACCAGAGGCTGCTGTGCCTGTGCCAGCGTCATTCGACGTTCTGCGCTTGTTCCCGCAGCTTCTCGATATCGGATTTCACTTCCAGCGCCAGGCCCGTGATCGCCAGGCCCTCGGACTCCACGCCCGGCGTCTTGGACAGCAGCGTGTTCGCCTCCCGCTGCATTTCCTGCAAAAGAAAATCGAATTTCTTTCCCGCCTCGCCCGCGCCGGCGAGCAATTTCCGGAACTGTTCAACGTGGCTGCGCAGCCGGGCCAGTTCCTCGCTGACGTCGCTGCGCTCGGCAAGCAAAGCAGCCTCTTGCGCCAGCCGAATAGGATCGATCTGCACGCCCTTCAGAAGCTCTTCCAGCCGTTCCGCGAGGCGGCGCGCGATGGCGGGACGCACGCGCTCCGCGAGTGTCTCGATTTCCGCCGTCCTCGACGCGATCTGCCCCAGGATTCCTTGCATCTCCACGGTCAGCGCCTGCCCTTCGGACCGGCGCATGCCCTCCAGCTTATTTAGCGCTTGCTCCAGGCAGACCTCCACTTGCTCGCCCAGCTTCTCTTGTTCTTCCTCACTCTGCAGCTCGCTCGCCGTTCCCGGCGCAGCGACCACGCCCGGAAGCCGGAAAAGCCCGACCAGGTCCGGCTCGGTTTTTACGCCGAACTCTTGGCGCAACCGTTCCACGGCCTTCATGTAGGACTCGACCAGGTCGTGATTGACTTCCACTGAGCCGGCCGCGCCCGGCTCGTAGTAGACGTTCACGTCCACATGGCCGCGCTTCAGCCGGTTTCGAATGGCTTGCCGGATGCGCGATTCGAACACTTCAAACCCATCCGGCATCCGAAGATGAAGGTCCAGGAACCGGTGGTTGACGCTTCGTAGGTTGATTCGCACAGAGCTTCCCTCGCGCTCAGCGCGGGCCTGCGCGAATCCGGTCATCGAATTGATTCCGGTGGGTGCCGCAGTGGCCTTCATCGATCCGCCTTTGGCGCGGGCGTCGCCGCGTCATCCACGTCCGCAAATTGCATTTCGTAGAGGCGCGCGTAGGTTCCGCCCCGCGCAAGAAGTTCCTGGTGCGTGCCCGTTTCCGCGATCGTGCCGTCCTCGATGACGATGATCTTGTCCGCGCGCCGGATCGTCGAGAGCCGGTGCGCGATGACGAACGAGGTTCGGTCCAACATCAGGTTCGAAAGCGCGCGCTGTACCAGCATTTCCGACTCGGAATCCAGCTCAGAGGTGGCCTCATCCAGAATCAGGATGGGCGAATCCTTCAGGATCGCCCGGGCGATGGCGATGCGTTGCCGCTGACCGCCGCTGAGGCGCTGCCCGCGGTCGCCCAGCATCGTCTGATAGCCCTGCGGCAATTCCAGGATGAAGTCGTGCGCCAGCGCCGCTTTTGCAGCGGCTTCCACGCGATCTTTTGGAAGTCCGGGCTGCCCATAACAGATATTGTTCCAGACCGTGTCATTGAACAGAATTGTCTCCTGCGTCACGATGGCCATCTGTTCCCGCAAGGACCGCAGCGTCACCTCGCTCACGTCCACGCCATCGATGCGCAAGCAGCCTGAAGTCACGGGGTAAAATCGCGGCAAAAGATTCACCAGCGTGGTTTTGCCGGCGCCACTGGACCCAACAATCGCAATGACCTCGCCGGCGCGCGCCACGAAGGAAATATCGCGCAGAATGGGGACCTCAGGATCGTATCCAAAGTTCACTCGATCGAATTCCACACTTCGCGAAAACGGAGGGAGCGCGCTCATTCCAGGTTCCGCTTCCGGCTCTCCCGGGCGGCCGATATATTCGAACACCGTCGCCGTTGCTCCAAACGCCAGCTCGAATTGCTGGTAGACCGAGCCCAAACCCTTCACAGGCTCATAAGACTTGAACAGGGCGTACACAAATGTGACAAAAACCGGCGCGGTCAACGCCCCCATCTTGATTTGCCCTCTTGCGTACATCAGTAACAGCACGATCACCACGGCGCCCAGCAAATCCATGATTGGCGACGTGACCACAGCCGAACGAATCCACCGCATGTTTTCGCGGAGCAATCGCCGAGCCCCATCGCGAAATTTCCCGATTTCAAAATCCTCCATCCCGAAGGCCTTCACTACCCGGTTGCCGCTGACAGTCTCTTCCAAAATTTGCGACAGCTCACCAACTTTGGCCTGGATTTTCACCGTGGAGCGGCGAATCCGCTGGCCCAGCGTCCTGACCGGCCAGACCACCAGCGGCAGAAGCACCGCGGAGCCGACCGTCATCTTCCAGCTGGTAGCGAGCAGCACGGCGAGCAGGCAAAATAGCGTGAAGATGTGACGGAAACCGAGCGCCAGAAATTCCGAATAGGCGGCCCGCACGCGCTCGACATCGTTAATGACCGTGGATAACAAGCGCCCGGTCGGATGGTCCTGGAAAAAACCGATGGGTTGCCGGATGACCCTTGCATAAACCTGATTTCTCAGATCGGTGACGCCCGCGATCCCCGCGTGCTGCACCAGCACGTTGCCCAGGTATTCCGCGACTCCTTTCCCGATAAACACAGTCAGGATGGCGATCGTGAACAGCGTCCCGACACTGTGAATTTGGTGGGGAAGGAAGGAGTTCAGGTAGATGGGCTGGTGTGTGAACGGATTTTGAATCAGAAAGAGTTTGTTATCCGGAGCTTTGGGATTAAGTACGGTGCCAAAAATTGGGGTGATCATGAGCGCGATCAACCCCTCAGACAGCCCCACCGCCGAAAGACACACGACCCCCATCGCGAGCCGTATCTTGTAGGGCTTGACGTAATGCAATAACCGGCCGAGTTCTTCCAGCTTCGTCAAAGAATTTGCTAATCCCCTGTGTGACGGACGAATGCCGCAGGCTTTGGTACGCTACGAATCGCCCACGCTTTTGTCAAGCCGCCGCGCCACTGCACGCTCTCATCTTTCGAGCGTCTTCGCCCCTAGGAGGGCCGAGCTTCAGCTCGGCCATTCCGTTGCCTCTTGCTTGCCGGCTTCAGCCGCTGAAGCTTCAGGGGCTGAAGCCCTTTTACAATCGACGTTTTTCGCCGGGACTGAAGACCCGGCCTCCTAAAAGCACTTCCCTACTTCGCCAAGTCGCGATGCACAACTTTGGACGCATATCCCTTCTTGTGCAGCGTCTTGCGCACCGCTTCCGCCAGCATGACCGAGCGGTGCCGGCCGCCCGTGCAGCCAAAGGCAATCGTCAAATAGCTTTTCCCTTCCCGAATATAGTGAGGGATCAAATAAACCAGCAAGCCTTCGACTCGGCGCAAGAATTCCCCGGTTTGTGGAAACGACCGGATGTACCGGGCGACGCGCGGATCGCGCCCAGAATATTTTCGCAGCCTCGGAATAAAGTGGGGATTCGGAAGGAAGCGCACGTCAAAAACAAGATCGGCGTCGGCCGGAAGCCCGTACCTGTATCCGAAGCTCACCAGCGAAACCATCATCGGACGGCGGTCCGTTTTTTGGAAGCGGCGAATGATGAATTGCCGCAATTCGTGAACGTTGAATTTGGTCGTGTCGATGACCACATCGGCGAGCTTGCGGATCGGCTCCATCAGCACGCGCTCGCGGCGCAATCCTTCCAGCACGGGACGGTCATGCCCGAGCGGATGCGGCCGCCGCGTCTCACTGAACCGCCGCAGCAAGGCGTCCTCACTCGCCTCGATGAATACGAGTGTCGCCGGATTCTCAGCGCGTAACTGCTGCAGAATAGTAGGCAATTTTTCTAGCTGGCCGCCCTCGCGCGCATCCACCAGCAACGCGGCGAGCTGGATTGCTCCGCCGGCCTGCATGTGCAATTCACTGAACGTGGGAATGAGCGCGACGGGAAGATTGTCAACGCAGTAAAAGCCGAGATCCTCGAAGGTTTTGAGAACGGTGCTCTTCCCCGAGCCGCTGAGCCCGGTGAGAATCACCAGTTGCCGGGCGTCGCGCGCGTTGCGGCGCTTCACGCGGACCGGCCTACGCCTTGACCCGGCGTTGGTGGGTGCTGGGAATGCGGAGATCTTCTCTGTATTTTGCCACGGTGCGGCGGGTGACGTGGATTCCGGCGTCGTCGAGCTTTTTGGCGATCAGGTCGTCGGTGAGCGGGTGGGCGGTGTCTTCTTCGTCGATCATTTTTTTCACGAGGCGCTTCAACGTCTGCAGCGACATGTTGCTGCCTTCCGGGCCGTTGACAGATTCCGAAAAGAACGACCGCAGTTCCAGAACTCCCTGCGGCGTGTGCGCGTACTTGCTCGATACGGCGCGGCTGACCGTGGACGGATGCACGCCCACTTCCTCGGCGACTTCCTTGATCATCATGGGCTTCAGGTGGTCGGCGCCGTGATCCAGGTATTCAAACTGCCGCTGGATGATGATCTGGCAGACCCGCAGGATGGTGTGCTTGCGCTGCTCGATGCTTTTCATCAATTGCATCGCGGCGGTCACGCGTTCCTTGACGTAATTGCGGACCTCGCGGTCAGCCGCGTCGCGGGCCAGCAGCCGGCGGTACACCGGCGAAAGCCGTAGTTGCGGTACGTCATCATCGTTCATGAACACTTGCCACTGATCGTCCACCTTGCGGAAGTAAACGTCCGGCTCGACCAGGCGCGGCTGCGTCTTGTTGTAGCGCAGCCCGGGGCGCGGATCGAGTTTCTTGATCACGTCCACCGCGCGCTTCACGAGTTCCACGGGCCGGTTCAGCGCGCGCGCAATTTCTTTCAGCTGGTTCGCCTGCAGCAATCGCGCCAGCGGTGTCTCGGGATTCAGCTCCTCGGCTTCGCTCGCCGCCAGGGGCCGCTTCGGCAAACATTCGGACACAATCTGCGCTGCCAGCGCGTTTTGCCCGTCCAGCGTCCGAAGCTGCGTTAGCAGGCACTCGCGCAAGTTACGGGCACCCACGCCCAGCGGGTCAAATTCCTGTACCACGGCCAGGGCTTCCTCGACGTCTTCCATCGAGTACTTTCCGTTTTGCGAAATTTCTTCGAGCGACGCGCTGAGGTAACCGTTCTCATCGAGGTTTCCGATGATCGCTTCGGCGATCTCGCGCACCACGTCGTTGCAAACCGTCACGCTCATTTGCCAGGCGAGATGTTCGGTCAGCCCCTGCGCCGAGGAAAGGAACTTGTCAAAGGATGGCCGCTCGATGACTTCCTGTTCGCCGCGCTCCGGATTGCCTCCACCACTATCGAGATACTGGTTGAAAAACGAGGCGACGTCGAAATCCTCGAAGGGACT
>DATNIO010000257.1:0-19005 GCA_035604385.1 Verrucomicrobiia bacterium
TCGGTGAAGCGTAAGCTCTCGGCCCGTGCGCCGGGCCGCTCGCTGCGCACACAGAAGCGCCAAGCGCTGCTGCTCGGACTGAGTTTCAATATGTACCGGTTGAAACATCGCCGCCTTTATTGAGGATGTCAACAGAGCCAAATCGTCTCTTGACTGAACAACTCTAATTAATTGCTGGGGGCATGTTTGGAGGCGCGGGGCGGGATCGAACCGCCGATAAAGGTTTTGCAGACCTTTGCCTTACCACTTGGCGACCGCGCCTCTGCGGTACGCACATTCTATCACTTCCAGTGGGACAGCCACTCCTGGCCGTCCGCTCATGTCCTGTTGCGATTGTAAAGGGACAGCCAAGAGTGGCCGTCCTACAAAAAAACGAGGGGAGCGATGTCTCGCTCCCCTCGAGGTTAATGAGCTGAATTAGCCGGCCTGACTTAGAACGTGAGCTTCAGACCGACTTGGATGGCCCGATTGTCTCCCGAGCCGACGAGCGGGTTTCCAGCCACCACATCGGGAGTGCCAATTGCGCCGCCAAAAGTTGACGCCGACGATGGATCGTTGTTTCCTCCGCTGGAACCATTCGATGCTCCGTATGGATTCTCAATGGCGGGATGGTTCAGGATGTTGAAGAACTCCGCGCGGAACTGGGCGGTATACCGCTCCTTCCACGTAAATGTCTTGAACACAGAGAAGTCCAAGTCCTTGAAGCCCGAGTCCCGGAAGATGTTGCGTCCCATTGTGCCGAAAGTTCCAGCGGTTGGCGGAGTCATAACCGAACCACCGCGAGCGAAGCAACCACCGTCCGCCAGCGTGCTGGCATCGGGGGCCTTCGCCGCGCAATTCGATATGAGAGTCGAGGCATTTGCGGGGGTGGTGGTTATGTTGGTAACACCAGTCGTTGTGGTGCAAGAGGCACCGCTGCTGTTAATGCCGCCACCAGCAGCAACCGTAAATCCTGTGCAGAATGGAATGGAATTCTGAGTCCCCTTGAAATCAGAAGGATTCCCGAAGAAGTCCCACCGATCCGAAGCGTCCCCGGTTCCACTGAACCCATTCGGGAAATTAGGATATCCATTCCCCCCAAACCCAGAATTGTAGTCGTTGACGTCCCACGGCTGAGAGCTTTGAATTGTTGCTATGGCGTTGATTTGCCAGCCTTCCAAGATCTGCCCAAAGCCCTTGATGCCTGGAATGTTGTAGGTACCGGTTAATGTCAACCGGTGACGGACATCGAAATCGCTGTTGCCGTACTCCGCTCCCGGATTGGCAGCGTTCTGGGGGAGGAGGGCGAAACGGTTCAAAGAGCCGCTGTCGAGGCCATGTGCGAACGTATATCCAGCGACGAAAGACACGCCGTGAGACATTCGCTTGGTCAGCGTTGCTTGCGCGCTGTTGTAGTTGGAGCGGACGCTGTTCGTCATGAAGTTGATAAGACCAAATTCTGGGAACCTGCTGCCGAACGGATGATTGGGTGCGCAATTATCCACGGAGGCCGTAGTCACGTTCGCCGGACACTGATTGATGTCGGCAAAACCAGTCAATCTTGCGCCGTGGTTGCCAACATAACCGACTTCCAACGAGAGGTCGTTGGTAAAAGCGTGCGTGACGCCGAAGCTAAAATTCATCACATAAGGCGTCTTGAGGTTCGGATCTACCCCCATGAGGTTACACTTGCTTCCGGAGGTACAGGATATGACCGCATTCGCTGGGAATATGGGGCCCGTATCCCAACCGCCAAGTTGGCTGGCCTTAAATTTGGCGGCCTTCACTACGATGTCGCCGCCAAGCGTCGAACCGCCAACCGCTGCGCATGTGCTCCCTACAGGCACGGACTTTGTGCAAGCTCCCGTCGGGTTGGCCGCAAGAGAAACGCTAGAGTTATTTTGGAACTGATTCTGGTTCATCCACTCGACGGCAGTGAAGGACTCATAAATGATGCTGAATCCGCCCCGCACTACGGTCGTACCCTTACCGTTCAGATCATAGGCAAACCCCACGCGAGGGGAGAAATCTCCACGATCCGGATTCCACATTCTGCTGTGCCCCGGCTGGCCCTGCTGCACCAATCCCGTTGGCGAAGTAGGATCGAAGTTGGCCCAAAGATTATTGGCTTCCCGGATCGGAGATTTGTATTCATAGCGAAGTCCCAGATTGAGAGTGAATTTGGGGGCGATACGCCAGTCATCCTGCGCAAACGCAGCAGTGTTCGTCCAAAGCATCCTGCGGTTTGCGTCTCCGATAAAGAATTGCCCGCCACTGGGATCCCCGCCGAAAAAGTCCTCGAGGGCGCTGGAGGCGTTGAAACATGGAGGTTTCGCACCTGCAGGGCACGCAATCGGTATGCTGAAAGCGCTGCCGCCGCCGAAATTGACTCGGCCACGGCCATAGTCGGGGATGTTGGAATCGGCCTCAATGTGCGTAAACTCGCCGCCAAATTTAAGAGAGTGCTTGCCCGCCAGGTACGAGAGATCGTCTAAGACATCCCAGTACGGATTGGGAGAGATGGCTTGGGGACGATTGTGCCAAGTCCCGACCAGACCAAATGCATTTCCGGTGAGGCTGTTGGTTATGCTGATGGTCGGCAGGCCAGGCAGGGTTGAGCCTGTGTTGACGACTTTACTGATGCCAAGGCCAGCGTCGTCGCTAGTCGTATCAAAAGTCATGCGGTTGTAGCCGAACCGGACTTCGTTCACGATGTTGGAATTGGGCGTATAATCCCAATTGCCTGATGCCGTCCACGTGTTGATGGTGTAGCCGTTGTTAAATATTTTATTGACGAACCCGCGATCCTCTCCGTCTCCTTTATATCTACCAATAATGAAGTCGCCGTTGACAGTATTCTTTTCGTTTACGTGGTAATCGATTTTCCCCACGCCGTTGTAACTGTTATTCACATTCGGGATCGTGCTGAGGAATCCAATGCCGTTCGTTGGGTTGGCGGCAAAAAAACCGCCGCTGCAGGTTGTGGCGGAAGCGGTGGCCCCTACGGTGCATCCCGTCAATGCAAGGCTGGTCGGGCTTACTGGGATGGCTGAACTTGGTCCATTCGGCCCACATGTGCCAGCGGAGGGAAACGCCAAGCAGTTGATCGCAGCTGCCATGTTTTGATTAATATCCCCGTTGGAAGCCCCGGTTTCTGGAACGCCGTTGCCGCCGGTTGTGCCAAACGCATTTCCAATCGCGTCATTTAATCCCTCATAGTTGGCGAAGAAGAACAGCTTGTCTTTCTTGATCGGTCCGCCTACGGACCCGCCGTACTGTTTCAACTGTGCCGGTGGCTTGTCGCAAGCAGCCAAAGGACCCACTAAACAGTTTCCACCCTGGGAAACGACGTTGAAGTAGTTGCGTGCGTCCCAATTGGAGCTGCGGTAGAAACCGTAGGCCGTGCCATGGAGAGTGTTGGTCCCGGACTTGATTCCGACGTTCACTACGGCGCCAGGCTTCCAGCCGTATTCGGCCTTGGGATTTTCCATCAGGTTGAATTCCTGGATGGAGTCGATCGGAAGGATAGTCGCGCCATCGGTAATCGGACTGGGCATGCCGGCGATGGGACGCGCGTCAAACCAATTGGAATTGATGACGCCGTCGATCATCCAAACGGATTGATCGGGACGGACGCCGTTCGTGCTTTGGGTCCAGGGTCCGCCGCCTACTTGCAGCATTACACCCGGCCGCAAACCCAGCAAACTCTGGTAGTCGCGTCCATTCAAAGGAAGGTCGACAATTTCCGAATTCTCGAGCGTGCCGCCTAAGGTGGCCGTCGTGGTCTCGACCAACGGAACGGCTTCAGTTACCGTAACGGTCTGCTCCTGCTGGCCGGGCTGAACGGTGAGGTCCACCCGAACTTCCTTACCCACTTCGAGGGCCACGTTCTGCCGCTCGAGTTTTTTGAAGCCTTTGGCTTCCGCACGAACCGTGTACATGCCCGGAGTCAAATTGGGAGCGTTATACTCGCCGGCATCGTCCGAAGTCAGGGTTCGTTCGACGCCCCTGGCTACGTCGATCACGGTTACCGTGGCGCCGGCTACGACGCCGCCGCTTTGGTCCGTAACTGTTCCTAGAATTCGCCCCGTATTACCTTGTGAAAACGCGGGCACACTCAGCAACAGGATTACCAGCGCGCCACCCAGCAATGAAATTGCTTTCCCCCACCAACCACACGTCGACCTTAGTGTTCTCATAACTGAACCCTCACCTTTATCTTGGATTGAATTCTGATCCAGGTCCCAACCCCCTACCCCAAAACAGGGCCCAACTTCTGATACACGGAAAAACCTGTGGAAAAGCTCAATTCCCCTGAGGAGAGCGAAAAAGAATCATACCCGACCCTCACCCCAATTCAGGTTCCCCGCGCGTTTCTTTCACCAAACAGCGCTACGCCTAGCTAGCGGTGCCGGGGATCGCGCATCCTACATTCGATGAATTCTTCGACCGATACCTATTATTGCCAACAAAAGTATAGACAGCACCCGACCACAGGAATGGGGGGAGAGTAGTTCCAAAGGTTTGTTAAGTCAAGGGCTATTTTTTACTTTTGTCTATGGGAAACAGCCTCGCGGGAACGGAGGCTTCGCGCCAGGTTTTTCGTTTCAACCGCCCGGATTCGTTATCGGGAGGCGGATCTGAAACATCGAGCCGCGCCCGGGCGAACTATGCACCTCAATCGTCCCGGCGTGGACCTCGGTGATCCAGCGGCCGATGGAGAGCCCCAGCCCGACTCCACCCGATTCGCGGGTGCGCGCCTTATCCGCGCGATAGAATCGCTCAAACACGTTCGGCAGATCCGCCTCGGCGATGCCAATCCCCGTGTCGCGCACTTGCGCCACGGCGTAGCCGTCGTTCCTTTGCAAGGAGACCTCGACCTGGCCATTGGCTGGCGTGTATTTCACCGCGTTATCGATGAGGATCAAAAACAGGCGCCGGAGCGAAGTGGCGTCTCCCTGAATCCACATGGGATCGCCGGAAATGCGCTCTCGGAAACCGATCTGTTTCGCTTCCGCCAGGGCGCTTCCCTGGTGGCAGGCCTCGCGGAGAACTTCCGCGACGTTCGTGTTGGTGAAGTGAAGCGTTTCCGCGCCGGAATCGGCCCTGGCCAGGAACATCAACTGTTCGATCAACCCGGAAGTTTTTTCAAGCTCGGTGAGAACTTCGGCGATGACGTCCCGGTATTCCTCCGCGGAGCGCGCCTTTCGCAAGGAAAGTTCCGCGCGGGTCCGCATCACGGCCACCGGCGTGCGCAATTCATGCGAAGCGTCCGCCGTGAATTGCGTGATTTTCTTGAACGCGGCTTCCAATCGCTCGAGCATGCCGTTGAGCGTTTCCGAGAGACGCTGCAGCTCGTCGCCGGTTTTCGGCACGACCAGCCGGCTCGACAAGTTCTGCGCGCTGATCGTCCTCGCCGTCTGCGCAATCTGGTCCACCGGGGCCAGCGCCCGGGTGCTGATCCAATAGCCTCCCGCCGCCGCGCACAACAGCAGCGAGGGGATGGAAATGAAGAGCAGCAAAGCGAAATGGTGCAGCGATTCGTAGAAATCGTCCATTTCAAATGCGGACTGGATGAGGTAGGACTGGCCTGCCACGCTGACTTTTTGGGTCCAAATGCGCAGCGGTACGTCCTTGCGCATAAATTCGGTGGCTCTTCTCGGGACCGTGGCAGGCCTGGGTACTCCGTAATCGCTCATGACCGTGGACCGGTAGAGCCAGTTGCCCTGCTCGTCGGAAACCTGAAGAAGGGCGCCCCCCTGCCGCAATTCCGTATGTTCCCGAAGGCCCTCCGGCAGATCGTCCCTGTGGCCTCGCTGGATATCCCGCTCGATCAGCTGGTGTACGCCCTCGGACCGAATTTGCAGCTCCTCGTCCACGGTTTGGCGAATGCTGTGGCGCATGGCGAAATAGGCGCTGATGCCAAACGCGGACAACACCACGGCGAGGATCGCAAAATACCAGGCGGTCAGGCGGAGCCGAATAGGAAGCGTCATCATGCTTTTGTCGTGTCCCGAATGGTGTATCCCGTTCCGCGAACGGTCTGGATCAGCTTCACCTTGTGATCCCGATCCACTTTGTTCCGCAGCAGGCTGATAAAAACGTCGAGTGTATTTTCCTCCACATCCTCATTGGAATCCCACACCGATTGAATGATCGCATTTCGGGGGACCGCCCGGCCGGCGCGCCGCATCAGGAATTCCAGCAACCGGAACTCTGTCCGGCTCAGCGTAATCTCCTCCCCGGCGCGCGTCACCACGTGGCTGGCCGGGTCCAATGCCAGATCTCCCACCTGGAGAAGATTGGGGCGCGGGGCCGACCCTCGCCGCGAGACCGAACGGAGCCGCGCGAGGAATTCCTCAAAAGAGAACGGCTTGGTCATGTAGTCGTCGGCGCCGATGTCGAGCCCTTTGACGACGTCCGGCACGGTGTCTCGGGCGGTAAGGACCAGGATCGGCGTTGCGTTCCCGCTCTTGCGCAGGCGCCGCGCGACCTCGAAGCCGTCGATTCCCGGCAGCATCAGGTCCAGCACGATGGCGTCGTATTCGAGCGCTTGAGCCATTTCGAGCGCGTCGCGGCCATCGAAGGCCAGGCTGACGGAATGGTTCTCCTCCTCGAGGCCTTTCTTCAGCAGCTCGGCCATTTTCTTTTCGTCTTCCACGATGAGGACATGCATCGACGACATGCTCCTATCAGAACACTACAACCTGAAAATGTACTGAATTTGCCTGCCTTTAATTCTAGGCTGTTCCTGCCACACATGGAAAGAAAGGTATGGGAGGACAGTCCGATGAAGCTCGGATTTTCACCTTTCATTCAGTTTGCTTTGGTAATCTGTTCCGCACACGGGTCCGCAAAGTTCCAGCCGGAGAATAGATGAATCGGTGGAAGGAATTCTTAGCTTGCCCTTCAGGAGCCATTCAGGTTAAACGAATAGTATTGCGGCAGGGGGCTGTGATTTCTTAAAGCTTTCTTTTTTAACGCATTGGGGGAAACCTGAAAATTTTCGGCTACGTCCATTCGCTGGGGGCCCGATGAGATTTACGGTTGTTCTTCTGATTTGCATCGTCATTTTCAGCTTGCCGGCGAACGGTCAAGTCGCCGGGGGCGCGATTACCGGCACGGTGTCGGGTGAGTCCGGCTCGGTGATGCCGGGAGTTAACATCTCGGTGAAGGAAGTGACAACGGGCATATCCCGAAGTGTCACAACGAATACGGCGGGACTCTACAACGTGCCCGACCTGTCCCCGGGAACTTTTGAGATGACGGTTTCGGCGACCGGGTTCCAGACTCAGATTTGGACAAGCATCACCGTGACCGGAGGCGTCGAGCGCATCCTGAACGTCGTGCTGAAGGCTGGCAAAGCCGAGCCCGTTGCGCGGGTCGTCGCGCCGCCCGCTCTCGTCAGCGAGCCTTGCCCGGCAACCTGCGGCAGCGCCAACGCCAATACGGTGCGCGACACGCCGCTCAACGGCCGCGACTGGGCGGCGCTGGCGACGCTGCAGGCCGGCGTCTCCTCGGTGCAGAACGGCAGCGCCACCGGCGGCGGAAACATGGATCGCGGTTTCGGCGCCGCCGTCAGTATTTCCGGATCGCGTCCCGATGAAAACGCTTACATCCTCGATGGCGTCAGCATTAACGACTATGCGAACGGGGCGCCGGGCAGCGTTCTCGGCGACAATTTGGGAATCGATGCGGTGCAACAGGTGGCGGTTCTTGGCAGCAATTATCCGGCGGAGTACGGACGGACCTCGGGCGGCGTCATTAGCGTTGAAACCACCAAGGGGGCGGACGCGTTTCACGGTTCGGTCTACGAATTCCTCCGCAATAGCGCCCTCGACGCCCGCAATTTTTTTGACGGCCCGGTGATCCCGCCCTTTAAGCGCAATCAGTTTGGCGGTTCCGCCGGGCTGCCGATCCGCAAGGGCCGCACTTTTATTTTTGGAGACTATGAAGGCCTGCGGCAATCGCTCGGCGTGACAACGGTGGATACCGTCCCATCACAGGCCGCGCGTACCGGACTGCTCGCGTTTTCGGATCCCTCGCAGTTTCCATCCAACTGCGCCCCCACCGCCGTAACCGATCAATGTCAGGTTGCCGTGGATCCGCAGATTGCAAAGTTCCTCTCCGCGCTGTTTATTCCGCTGCCTACCGACACCGTGCAACCGGGAAGCAACGTTGGACTCTTCCGGTTCTCCGCGCAGGAACTCACGACCGAAAACTATTTCACGACTCGTTTCGACCACAAATTCACGGATCGCGACAGCATCTACGCAACGTACATCCGGGACAATTCCACGACGGTGGCGCCCGGAACTTTTGGCGAATTGTATTCCGACCTCGTTTCCAACCGCCAGGCCGCGACGATTCACGAACAGCACATCTTCGGCCCTAATTTGCTGAACGTCGCCCAAATCGGCGCCACTCGCGCCGTCGGAATCCAGGGCAAAGTCGATCACATCGCCAGCCCATATCAGTCTGTGATGACCGATCACCAATACGCATTCGAGCCCGGAGGCTATGCGGGGGACATTCAGAGCATTCCAGGGGTCACCAGCTTTTTGGGCGCTCCAACGGCGGAAGGGTACATCCCCTCGAGCCGCGCGCTTTATTGGACAACGTATCAGGGCGGCGACTACCTGGCCCTCATTCACGGCATTCATTCGATCAAGTTCGGAGGGCAGTTTGAGCGAATGCAGGACAACGAAGTTTCCGCCAGCAACATCAACGGCCTTTTCCGCTTTGATTCCCTGGCGCAATTTCTGACCAATGAGCCGTCCCTCTTTTCGGGGACGGGAACTCCCCTGCCGCTCGATATCGGAATGCGCCAAACGCTGTTTGGGGCATTCTTCGAAGACGACATCAAGCTGCGGAAGACGCTGACGGTGAATGCCGGGCTGCGCTACGAAATGGTGACCGTGCCGGCTGAATCGCACGGCCTCACCACCGTGCTGCCCAGTTTGGGTTTTCCGAATCCGCCGGCGCCCGCCGCGCAGCCGATCTGCGGAAGAAGCGCGCCGGGCTGCGCAGGCACTGGGCCTCTTTTCAAGAACCCCACCCTGCGGAACTTTGAGCCGCGCCTCGGATTTGCCTGGAACCCGCGTTCGGGCAAGACACTGTTTCGAGGCGGCTTTGGGATTTTCGATGTGCTCCCGCTGCCCTATGAATTCACACTCACCTTTCAACGAGCCGCGCCGTTCACGCGAACCATTGTCGGCGTAAATCCGCCACCAGGTTCGTTCACAATGGACCCAACGCTGGGATCTTTGGCTTATCAGCAATTTGTCGGGCAAACGGACACGAATCTTGCGTACTACGCGGACCCGCAGCCGAAGCGCGATTATGTGATGCAATGGAACCTGAGCGTGGCGCGCGAGCTGAGTTCCACGCTGGCGCTGACGGTCGGATATGTGGGATCGCGGGGAGTCCATCTGCCCTATCGCGTGGACAACATCGACATGGCGATTCCCACGCTCACGTCCGCGGGCTATCTGTGGCCCTGCGGACCGGACAGCACTGGCAACCCCTGCGCCGCGGGCTTCCTACCGAGCGGGACGCAAGCCTCGCCGGCGCCGAACAGCAAGCTGAATCCGAATTTCGGCCGCATCAACGCCACGCTTTGGCAGGCGAATTCGTTCTATCACGCCATGCAGGTGGATCTGGCCAAGCGCGTGAGCCACGGCATCCAGTTTCACGGCGCCTACACTTTCGGCAAGAGCATCGATACGCTGTCCGCGTCCGAAGCGGATGACTCGTTTCCGAACGGCCTGTTCAATCAACTGTTTTTTGACCAGCACACGACGCGCGGTCTTTCCGACTTCAACGTTGCGCAAACCCTGGTCCTGAGCGCCACGTGGGAAATTCCAGCGCCGGCCAAGGGCTCCCGGCTCCCGGAGTGGGCTTTTGGCGGGTGGCAGCTTGTGGGCTTGTACAAGGCCAGCACGGGCCAGCCGTTTACGCCGATTATGGGCGGAGATCCAGTCGGGACGCTATTGGATGAAACGGGAGAAGTACCGAGCATCGTTCCCGGCTGCGCTACGGTTAACAAGAATTTTAAAAAGGACAGCACGCCCATCTACGTCAACATTAATTGTTTCGCACTGCCGAGTGTGCCGACCGCGTCCATGGCATCACTGCCCTATTCGTGCGCTCCTTTTGCGGGTGCCGCGGCACTTCCGCCGAGCGGCCAAACGTACTGCGCAAATCTCCGCGGCAACCTCGGCCGCAATACCGTCATCGGGCCGGGGCTTTCCAAGCTGGATTTCTCCGTGTTCAAGAACAACTATATCCGGCGCATCTCGGAAAGCTTCAACGCGCAATTCCGCGCGGAGATTTTCAATATTTTTAATCGCGCGAACTTCGGCTCGCCCACCGACAACTTGGCTGTGTTCGACCAAAACGGCGTACCGCAAGCCCAGACTGCCGGACTCCTGGACTCCACGCAGACCACGTCCCGCCAGATTCAATTCGCGCTGAAATTAATCTGGTAAGTAGCACAGGCACTTTTGCCTGTGCGGTTTTCTAAGCCTTCGCGCGGCAAGAACGCCACCATCGGTAGACAAAACCGCACAGGCAAGAGTGCCTGTGCTACTTCACACGATCCGCGACAGTTTTCCTGCACGAAACTTGGCGGCCTGAAATTCGCACGCTTCCTTGTTCCCGGCTATACTTGGATTTACTTTCCTAACCGTCGGAGAGTCGGAACTCCGATTCCGGGGACTCATAGATGCAAGACTGGCTTCCAAGATCGATTTCCTGTTTGAAGGATTATAGCTGGCACAAATTCGCCGCCGACGCTCTCGCGGGAGTCACGGTGGGGCTCGTTGCGCTGCCGCTGGCGATGGCGTTCGCGATCGCTTCGGGGGTTGCGCCGCAGGCGGGGCTGTATTGCGCCATCGTCGCGGGGTTCCTGATCTCCGCGCTGGGCGGATCGACGACGCAAATCGGGGGTCCCACAGGCGCGTTCGTCGTGGTGGTCTTCGGCATTGTGACGCGATATGGCCTGGACGGCTTGTTCATGTGCACGCTGATGGCGGGCGTGATGCTCGTCATTTTGGGCGTCACGGGCCTCGGCACCGCCGTGAAATATATTCCACGCCCGGTCGTGGTGGGATTCACGAACGGCATCGCGGTCATCATCGCCAGCACGCAGATCAAGGATTTCTTCGGCCTCAAAGTTGATAAAGTTCCCGGAGAATTTCTGGCACGGATGGAAATTCTCGCCCGGAATTTTCACACGTTTTCTCCATTGGAAACGAGCCTGGCCGTGTCTGCCCTGATTGTGATCCTGATCTTCATGCGTTTTGTGAAGCGCGTGCCGGGATATATCGTCGCGCTGTTTGCGGGCACGGCGCTCGTGGTTTTGCTGAAGCTGCCGGTGGAAACAATCGGCACGCGCTTCGGCGGCATCCCCTCCGGCTTCCCGGGAATCACAATTCCGCAGTTCCACTTTGATTTGCTGCGCCCGCTGATTTCCCCGGCGATCACGGTGGCCATGCTCGGTGCAATTGAATCGCTCATGTCGGCCGTCGTTTCCGACCGCATGAGCAGCACCAAGCACAATCCCAACGTGGAGCTCGTAGGCCAGGGCATCGCCAACATCATGTCGCCGCTCTTTGGCGGCCTGCCGGCCACGGGTGCGATTGCGCGAACCGCCACGAACATCCGCTCCGGCGCAAAAACGCCGGTCGCGGGAATGGTGCACGCGTTGACGCTCCTGGGGATTGTGCTGTTCGCCGCGCCGCTGGCGCGATTCATTCCGCTGTCGGTGTTGGCCGCGATTTTGCTCGTCGTCTCCTACAACATGGGCGAATGGCGGGAAATCCCCGAGCTTCTGAAACTTTCTCCGCTGGACATAGGCACGTGGCTCGTCACGTTCGCGCTCACCGTGTTCGCGGATTTGACGGTGGCCGTCGAAGCCGGAATGATCCTGGCGGCCCTCGTATACATCCGCAAGGTCACAGCCACGACGACAGTTTCCCAAGTCACTGACGAGTATCTCCGCGAAGGCCATGTGCACATCCTGCAGCACAAGGAAATTCCGCCCTACGTGACCATCTTCCGCATCCACGGACCTTTTCTTTTTGGAGCGACCGATAAAATCGACGAGGTGATCGAGCGTATTCCGGAGCTGCCTCCCATCCTCGTGCTGCGCCTCCGAAACATGACGGCCATCGACGCCACAGGCTTGCAAGCCATCGAGAATCTGGCCGATGCCGTGCACAAATCCGGCCGCGGCCTCATCCTCTGCGGCGCACGCGAACAGCCCGCCCGCTTGATGCATCAAGCCGAATTTGAAGAGCACGTCGGCGCAGGAAACATCAGCCCAAGTATTTCAGTCGCCCTGGAACGGGCTAAGGTTCTCTATCAGGAAATTGAGCAGCGGAATCTTCAGGCGGTGGGCGAAGACGCCAAGACCACGAGCGCTCTCCGTTAGGGCTCGGTAGTTCGGGGCGAGCTCACTAGACCTTTTCTGATAACTCCGCGCTAAATCACTGGAGTGCCGTGATTCCGTCCTGGCACGCCGTCATACGAAAACCAACGGTCGGGTCGCCCTTTTTTCTACGCAGCGGCAGCCCTGTAGGGTTGATGCCGGTGGGCGGCGAGCGCACCGTGGTACGCGGAAATGAAGTTGAAACTGAAAATTCCGATTGGGGCTATTGGAGAATAAAGATATTCTTGAAGTCTATCCGCGTTTGAGCGATGGTGAGAATCACCGGGAGAACTCAAGATGAAGGTTAAGGAAATTGGTCTTTCAATGTTCGCGTTGGTTTGTCTTCTGGCCGCCATACCCGCATTCGGCCATCACGGAAGCGCGGAGTACGAAACGGAGCAAGTGGTCACCGTCGAGGGCGTGGTCAAACAGTTCGAGTGGACCAATCCCCACACTTGGCTGTACGTAACTGTTGCCAACGACAAAGGCGAAATCGCGGAGTGGGCGGGTGAGGCTGGCGCTCCGGGGATGCTGGCGCGGCGCGGCTGGACCAGTCATAGTTTCAAACCCGGCGACAAGGTCAAGATGAGCGGCCGTCCCGCCAAGAACGGATCAAAGCAGATGCTCATTTCAAAAGTACAAACGGATGGGGGAGTACTCCAATAAGCGAGGTCAGTCCATCCGACGGCGCGTGTGGAGCGCGGGAAAGGTAGCTTCCCAATGAAACCCCGTTTTGGCTGCTGCACCTGTTTTCTAATGGTCATGCTCGCTTTGGCGACATCGATCCTTGCGCAGAGTTCCCAGCCATCGAAGGCACACGAGACCCTCTCGGGCGGTCCGGACTCGGACATCGTCGGAATCTGGATGCCGACGCTTCCAAGGCGGGTGGGGGGAGTCAACGATACCCTTTTGGATCCGGCGGATAAGAGAACGCCAGACAGCGCGAAAGTGGTGCCGTTCCTACCCGAGGCGGAAGCAAGATACAAAGCCGCCAACCCGTTGGATAATACTGCCACGCACTGTTTGCCTCCCGGTATTTCGTTCCTCATGCTTGTGGCCTATCCAATCGCGATCCTGCGGGCGCCGGGCCGAGTGGTTTTGGTCCATGAATACATGAACCAGGTCAGGTGGATCTACACGGATGGGGCAGGTCATCCGAAAGATCTCGAGCATACGTGGCTTGGAGACTCGGTCGGGAAATGGGATGGCGATACCCTGGTGGTGGACACGATTGGCTTCAACGACAAAAGCTGGTTGGATTTGCACGGAATGACTCACAGTGACGAGTTGCATACGGTGGAGCGGTTTCACCGCCGCGGAGCGGTTTTGGAATACAGCCTGACGATCGAAGATCCCAAGACCTTCAGTCAGCCTTGGACGGTTCACATGGACTATGAGGCAAAGCCGGATTGGAAGATCGCGGAGTTTGTTTGCGAAGAGAATAATAAATACAAATGATGTGCAATATTGACGCTCGTCGTGGCGCAGGCCGGACGGCGGAGACCTGGGCAGGCGGCCTGGCCTTTGAATGTTTTTAGACTGGCGGATGCCCCAGTTTTCGGTGTTTGAATGCTGGGACTTTTGACTTGATTCCCACGGTATACATCACCCGCACATTTTAATAATCATCCGCTCCAGGGAAGCGATCCAATTCTCCGCGGGTCCTTGAAATTCTCCAAAGTAGAGCAGGCGTGCGAACTGAGAGAGCAGGCCGACAACACCGGCCACTAGCAGTTCTGTATCTGTATCCTGCCCAATGACGCCTTCTGTTTTTCCGTTCTCGAAAACCTGGCGGAGCAAGCCTCCCAAACTGCGCTCGCGAAACTCCGCCGAAAGAGATTGCCAAAAGCGGCGGGTGTTTTCCGTGGCATAAAGAAATGCGTCGAGATCGTCTTCCACGATTCGCCTGTAGGCGCCCAGAAGCGCCTGAAGATTGTCGTGGAACGGGCGCTCCAAATGAATGGCCACCTGAAGCTCGTCCGTCACTCGCTCGTAGCACTGCTTGAAGACGTAGAGAGCCAGTTTGTCCTTCGTCCGGAAGTATTTGAAGATGGCGGGATTGGAGTAACCCGCTTGCGCCGCGATCTGCCGGGCGGTCGGGTCCGACGGCCCGTGGCGGACGAAGAGAGAGAGAGCCGCCTTAAGGATTTCCCGCTTGGAGGCCGGGTCGCTTTCCAGGACAATGGACGAATTTCTCTTCCTGCTTCGCCGTGTCTTCATCATTCTTCGCGCTTGGGTTTTGCGCATGCACCTTCCGTAACTACTTTTGCCGACAGACGAAGTGGCGCAGGCTTCAGCCTGTGGGCTTTGGTGGCGGCAACGGCGATCGCGCTCCGGCCAACCCCCCCACAGGCTTGAAGCCTGTGCTACTTGTTTCGCTTGACCGCGTCGCTATCGCGGTGCTAGCGTTCGCCCAACACTTGGTGAGCGCCTGCTCACTTGAGGAGGATAACTCATGACCCCTATCACGCGACGTGAATTCGTGCAAGGCGCGGCTCTCGCGCCCCTGGGCTTCACTTCCCTCGGCGCCATGGCGCAGCAAACGGCGACGGGGCCCGGCGATCGTTTCGATATTGTCGTGGCCGGCGCGGGGCACAACAGCCTCGTTACCGCCGCCTACCTGGCCAAGGCGGGCTACAAAGTCGTGGTCCTGGAAGGGCGGCCAGTGATCGGCGGAGGCGCCAAAACGGCGTCCGCGACGATGGTCGGATTCAAGGACGATATGTGTTCCACGGGCCATACCGGAATCCAGGACAATCCGATGCTGAAGGAACTCAGCCTGCAGGATTACGGGCTGGAATACCTCTTCCCTGATCCGTTCTTCCACATGCCTTTTGCCGATGGAAGTTCTCTCACGATGTGGCGCGATTTCGATCGCACAGCCGCGGAGTTCGGAAAATTCTCGAAAAAAGATGAGGCCGCTTTCCGGCGCATCTACGCGGAGTACATGGCTTTCCGGCCGGTGATCGAGGCGAACCAGTTTCTGCCGGTGGGCTGGGGAAAGCCGTTGAATGAACTCATGGCCGGCGTTCCGCGCGCGGGATTGTGGCAGCGCCGCATGGCGATGTCCGCCTGGGACAACATTTGCGATAACTATGAAGACGAGCACACTCAAAATTTTCTAGTCACCCTGGCGCTCCTGGGGCCTCTGACCGATCCGATCTATCCAGGGACTGGAATGTCGGCGTTCGGAACCGCTGCCCTGATGAAGTGGGGCCGCCCGTGCGCCAAAGGCGGCGCCGGGCAACTGACGCAAGCGCTGGCGCGCTACATCGAAGCGCATAACGGCGTAGTCGAAGTCAACAAGCCCGTGACGCGGCTCATCATTGAAAACAGCAAATGCACAGGAGTGGAATGCGCTGACGGCAGCACGTTCCATGCTGACAAAGCGGTGGTCTCCACCATCCACATCAAGCAACTGGTGAACATGGCCCCGCGCGAGTCGTGGGGCCAGGGTTTTCTGGATGGCGTGGATACGTGGAAGGAAGAACAAGGCTCCATCTTCGCCGCAAATTATGCCCTGAAGGAAGCCCCGAAATACGGAGGAACAACGTTAGCGACCGCAGCGTTCTTTTCGCCGAACGCGACGCGAGTCCTGCGGAACGGCTACGACATCGGCGTCGGAAATGCCAATTTCGACGAGCCGCCCATGCTGTCGGAATGCTTGACCGTGACCGACCCTTCGCGCGCGCCCGCCGGGATGCACACGCTCAAGCTCATGACCTGCCAACCCTACAGCTTGAAAGAAGGACCAGAACACTGGGACCAGATCAAGAAACAGATGGCCGACGCGCAACTGAAGTACCTGCGCCGCTTCGCGCCCAATCTGACGGACGACAAAATCCTGGGAGAGTTTATCCAGTCCCCGCTGGATATCGAGCGCATGAATCCTGCGTTCTGGCACGGCAGCGTCCATGCGGGCGCCGCCGGCGCCTCTCAGTCCGGCGCGATGCGTCCGGTACCAGGTTGGGCGCAGCATCGCATGCCCATTAACGGCTTGTATCAGACAGGATCCTGCACGGCTCCCGGCGGAGGCATTTCCGGAGTGCCGGGACGAAACGCGGCAATGGTCATGCTTAAGGATTTTGGCACCAGCATCGAGCGAGTAGTGGCCAAGCCCGAAAATAAAATAGGGATAAGTCGATAAACAAATCTTGCGACAAGCCTGGAGAAATTCTGTAAGCCAATGGGAGATTTGCCGGTGACAAGAAGAAAAATCTTCGGCGCGGCCGCCGCCGGACCAATCCTGGCGGTCCTACTCACCGTAATGAGCTTGTCGGCGCAGTCGCAAGGCAAACAAGAACAGCCGGTGCCGAACAATCCCGTTGTTCCCGCACCGCCCGATCAGCCGATCCCGTTCAGCCACAAGACGCATCTCTCGCTGGACCTGCAATGCCAGGCATGCCACACGAATCCGGAGCCCGGCGCGATGATGACGTTCCCGGCTACGAGCGCGTGCATGAATTGCCACGAAACGGTTGCCACGAAGAAGCCCGCGATCGTGAAGCTTGCGCAGTTCGCCAAATCACAACAGCCTATCCCCTGGGTGCGCGTATACAGCCTCACGCCGGGCGTGCAATGGAGCCACCGCAAACACCTGGAAGCCGGAGTGAAGTGCCAGGCCTGCCATGGTCCAGTCGCGGAGATGGATGCAATGGCGATGGTCACCAGCGTCACGGCTATGGGAGCGTGCATTAGCTGCCATCAGATGAACAATGCAAAAACCGCCTGCAACACGTGCCATCTGTGGCCCTAGCTTTTCCTTGTTCGAAGAGCGAGGGCCGCGCGCCATACGACGCAGGTCAGCATGGAACTCCACTCTTAACCTTCGCCAGCCGCTTTCTCGGAGGCATGACCGAACCCGATTCCGGAATCAAAAATTAAATCCGACGCCGAGCGAAAGCACAGGGAAAAATCGATACGGATTGACATCGTTCTGGATTTTTACTTGTTGGGCTTGAATGTTTGCCAGCACGGTCGGGTCGCTGGAAACCGCCCGGCAAATCGTTCCCGTCGTGTCGCAGACATTTCCGGCCAGGTTCAGCGCCACTCGCGCCGATCCCTGGTACGCCCCGCCAACTTCAAAGAGAAAGCTGTAGTGCCTTCCATTTCGCGGAATCAGGTTGCCGATCCCCACCATGATCGATGGCGACACTTTTACGAAATCCAGTTTCCCGGTGCCTGTGACCGGAGCGGTGGGATCGCTTTCATACGACGTGCCTCCCACCGAGAACGTCTGCCCGCCCGGGACCGACGCGGTCGCCGTCACTTGGTTGCCATTGTAGAACAGGATGCCAGGGCTGATGTGAATGCCGCCGAGCAGGAACCAGTCCAGGTGGGCTTCCGCCGATTGGAATTGCAAGTGGCCATCGTATTGAATTCCGTCATTGGTGATGGGCCGGCTGTATCGGAACATGTTGAATCCGCCGCGCAGGTTAAATTTTCCGGCCAGCGGCGTGGCCACTTCGATTCCCGCGCCCAAAGTGGAAATCTTCACCCCAATCCCAATTCTGGAAAAAGCTCTCTGCCCAGCCTCTTTCGTCCCCGCTCTCGCTGGCTCGCTGCCGGCAACTTCTTCCGTGTCCGACGCAGTATCGTCCGTCTGGACATCTGGCTGATCCATGGACTTCGGCAAAACGGCCGCGGCGACCAGTTTTTTCACGGTTGCCTGCGCGATCTCCGTCCCCTCGCCATCCGGGGCTTTGGCAAGACCTGATTGGCCGAAACAGACTCCACCCCACGCCGTCGCGAGAGATAGCGTTAGAGTCGCCATCCAGAGCGCCAGTTTGATTCTCATCTTCCCCCCTATGAACCAGAAACCGCGATTTAGGCTGTAATCTGAAATAAACACAGGACATAGACCAACATACTGAGGTCATGGCCACCCCTCAATCCAATATCATCGGTATGGCGCTTGAATGACATTAATTCTCAAGAAGAAAACTTCTAGTGGCTGGCGTCCGGGCTTGTTTGACGAGCAAAACGGGGAGCCGCAATGGCGTCTTTCAGGAGTGGGATAACGGTTTTGCTCGGTGACGGATCGGGGCGCAGTAGGAGCGCCGGGCTTTCTGGCTGTTTGGTATTGTACCGTTAAGGTTCAGCCGTCAACTTCAATTTCTCGTCCAGCTGCGCGAGCGGCGGCTGCCCCGGTTCGGGAGGTTGATTCACGTAGACTGTTTTTCCACCCGTCTCCGCAAAAACCCAGATCGAATTGCCGGGAAGGCGTTCGCGCACGTCCCGTAGGTGTTCCGCCGAGACGACCAGGAAGACTCGCTTCGATCCTTCCCACAGTCGGGAAAAATCCAGGTCGTCAAAGAACCGCTTCGGCGCGTCCGGATAGTGCGAACCGAACTCCAAATTGCTTCCCGTCGCGTTATACAGCAGCACGCCCCGATGGGAATAAAACGCAATGCCCGGAGCAACGCGAATGTCCCCATAGAGCGCAATTTGATCGTCCGGCTTCAGGGACTTATCGATCTCGAGGGCCAGCGACCGGGATGAAAGCGTCGGATTCAAAACGTCGTGGGCGATGTGCGCCGCCACGATGAATCCAACCATCCCCAGCGCCAGCGCGATCGTCGGGAGCCACTGAA
>DATNIO010000258.1:0-15156 GCA_035604385.1 Verrucomicrobiia bacterium
CTCGCAATTCCTTGCTGGTCGTGGCAAGCAGTTGCACTTCGCTGCGAAGGCTGCCGTACGCTTCCTGTCTTGCGGACTCGACGCGAGCCACCTCCAAACGAAGGTCTTTCAAGGCCGTTTCCAGCGGGTCCACCATGGACTGAATGGCAAGCTTGCGGTGCTCGAGATCCCCTTCGGCTTCTTTCTGAAGGGAATCGAACTTCGATTTAGCGAGCTCGATGAACTGGTCGCTGCTGGCTTTCAGGGCTTCCCCTGCCAGCGACTGAAAAGCTTCCCGCAGCTTCACTTGGGCGTCGTCGAGCAAACGCCTCTGTTCGGCAAGATTCGCTCGTTGCGACTCGGCTTGATTCACCGCGGCGGCGCGCAGCCTCTGTTCTTCTTCAATTCTCTTCTGAGAAACTCGCAAATCTTGTTGCAATGCGTCGTTCTGTTTTTTTAACTCTTGAGCCGTGCCATCCAGGCCTGCCGCGCGCCTCTCGAGTTCCAGCCGCGCGGCGCCGGCCGAGGAATTCGCCCACGCCCACGCAACCGCAAAACCTGCCGCGAGACATGCGATGGCAATCAAAATTCCGGTTCCTGTCATGAAGGCGCCTTAGGCGAAGGATCCAGCGAAACATCACAGCCGAGGACGAAATTCTATCATGCCGTCAGTGGCACAGGCTTCAGCCTGTGGGGGTTAGTCCTTGCAAGGACCAAAACCCACAGGCTGAAGCCTGCGCCACCAAAGAAACGCGCCCGCAGCATTACTCGTGAGGAATTGCGGATAGCAGCCTTGCCGAAACCAAGTAGTTTCCGCCGGTTTCAAATTTCACTTCTACCGGCGCGGAATTCTCTTCGCCGCCCGAGGTCTTGAGGCGCTGCACATTTCCCTTGGCGAGTTGGATCACTCCCGGCGATCCATTTCGGACTTCCAGGAGGAGCGGCTCCGTTGTGCCACGCGCATGCACGATAAGTTTCCCGCTTGATCCTGCATTCACCGCTTCCGTGGGGCCGGTGAATTCGAGCAGCACAGCCAAGACGGGAAATTGACCCGCGTCAACTCCACCCACAGTGACATGGAGGGTCACGTCGCCAATGGGGACGCTCGGGCCGGGCAGCGCCACGAGCGAAACCGGAGAGGACGCCACAACGAGGCATGCATCGCCGTTCAGATAGACGTGATTCGAATCCGCCGCGCCTCGGAAGCCGGCGCCTTCCAGAATGAACCGGTCGTGGATAGTAATGGCGTGCGGGTAGGAAGCTACGTGGACGGCTCCAGGTGCGCCATCAGGCGCCCCCCGCTGGGCCGAATCTTCGGAGGCTACCACAGCGGCGGACGCACTCGCTGCTTGGCCGGAAATCTTGGCAACCAGTATGCCGGACTGATCGGGCGCCTTAAAAATTGCACGGCCTGTCATATCGGTCGTGGCGTTCCGGCCTCCCGAAAGTTCCACCGTGACGTCGGGCAATAGACGGCCCTGGGAATCGAGGACTGCGAGCGTGGTCGGCGCGCCAGCGACTACTTTAGGGGGCAGGATAATGAGGCGGGGGGCAGGAGAAGCATGTGGTTTCGGCTGTTGCTGGGCTGTGGCGAGCGCGGGACACAGCCCTGCCAGGAGGATTAGAAACTGGCAGCGACCCGGAAGTTTATGGCGAACCCACGCGCGGACCATGCAGGGATTCTACCGCGCCAGGGGTAAGAGAGCGAAATCGGCGGGAAAGGGTAAGTTTGCTTTGGTCGGACCCATTTGCCTCGCTCTGGGGCTCCCGGGAACGCCATTCTCCTGAATGGCGTCTTTGACACTCGCCAATCGGGAGATTGGCGTTCCCGGGATCTTTAAGTTTTGTCGGCCAGATGGAAGACTTTGGCTTCCAGAAAGAGGCGATACAATTCCGGATCGAGTTCCTGGTCTTTGACTGACATTTCCAGAATATTGAGCGCGCGGTCGGCGGCCACGGCTTTCTTGTACGGGCGGTCGGAGGCGGAAAGGGCGTCGAAAATATCGCAAATCGTCATGATCTTGGCCTGGACCGGAATTTCATCGCTTCGCAATTTGTAGGGGTAGCCTGTGCCGTTTAATTTCTCGTGGTGCGCGCGAACGATCCGCGGAATCTCGCGGATTTGCTTGGTCCACGGAATTTGAAGCAGGAAATTGAAGCTATGAACGACGTGGGATTCGATCTGGGCGCGCTCGTCCGCGCTGAGGCTTCCCTTCGGAATGGAAAGATAGCGGATTTCTTCCGCCGTGAGGATCGGTCTTTCGACTCCTCGCGGGTCGTGATAGGTCTGGCGGGCGATTTCAAAGAGGCGATCGAAATGCTCCTCTGGAAGCACCGTCGGCTCGTTGGCCTGAAGCACAGCCCCGAATCCGTTCTCCACCTGGGCCCTGCGGAGACGATATTCTTCCTCCAGCAAAGCGATGCGGGCCAGCGCTTCCGGCCGGTCCATTTCCAGGAGGAGCCGGACCTTCTCGCGCTCCAGCTGCGCTTCCATCTCCATGTAGAGATAATCGAAGCGGTGCGCGATGAGGTCCATTTGCATGGGATAAAGCTTCTTGGCCTTGACCAGCACATCCTCGCGCACGCCGACTTTTCCGAAATCGTGCAGCAACGCCGCGTAACGGATTTCCTTCATTTGTTCGGGAGAGAAACGAATCGATGCATAGCTCCCTTTATCGACGCGATCCACAATTTCGGCGAGACCTACGGTCATTTGCGAAACGCGCAGAGAATGTCCCGAGGTCGTTGGATCGCGCTGCTCGATCGCTTTTACTGAGGCCTGGACGAAGCCTTCGAACAGTTTTTCAATGTCCTGATAGAGGCGGCCGTTTTCGTAGGAGACCGCGGCCTGCGAGGCAAGGGAAAGCGCCAGACGGACCGCGCGATCGGAAAAGGGCCGCACTTCGCGGGTGACGACTTCCTGGCTCGTCAGGCGCGCTTCGCGATGAAGTTTGCAGTTGATGAGCTGCAGGACGCCGATGACCTCACCGCGGCCATTCTTCATGGGAAGTGTCAGCATGGATCGCGTGCGGTAACCGGTTTCCTCGTCGTAGCGCGGGTTGAAGTGATAGGGCCGGTTGCGAGGGATGCGCCGGGCATCGGCCAGGTTGATCACTTCGCCGTGCAGCGCCGTGTAGCCGGCCAGAGAATTCTCTTGCAGAGGAAGTTCGAATTCGGCAAAGGGAAATTGCACACTGTCGTTTTGGGTCAGCTTAAAACGCAAATGGCGGTCGCCCGGGCCGGGGGACAGGACGTCCGGGCGCGTCTCCTCAACGAGGTACAGAGAGCCCGCATCCGCGCCTGTGATCTCCCGCGCCTTCGTAAGAATCATATTGAGCAGCGCGCCGACTTCATGGGTTTGCGACAGGGCGATGCCGATGCGATTCAGTTCCTCCATCTCGCGTTCGGCACGCGCGAGGTCGGCCCGCGCGGCCCGTTCCCGCTGCGCCAGCTCGATGTTGGCAATTGCGGCGTCCACCGTCTTGCGAACCAGCGAGGGGTTCGCCTTGCGCGGAAGGGTGGCAAAACAGCCTGGAGCGCTCTGACTCCCGCCATTGCGCGAAATGCCGATGAGCCGGACGCGCGGGGCCCGTCGCACGAGACGCCGCAAGGCAACCAGGTCTCCAGCGCCTAGATCGGCAAAACAAACGACAGGGGTATCGCCCAGCTCGGGAGCAGAATTACGCCGGCCTGGCGAGGGAAGCGGCAGCGCCCGGACCGCATACTGGCGGCGCAAGGGGCGTGCCAGAGGGGCGGCCAGGGAGTGCTCAAAATGCCAGATTTCCGCGCGCTGCTGCATGTGAGAGGGTGCGGGATGCTGCAGGGGTGGGATTTCTGCGCTCTCTCCGCTCAGACAAGTATAACGAACTTGGCGGGTCACGCCTAGCGAGTCAATCTCCAAGTTGTCGTGAAAGGATGTAACTACTTACGTCACAGGCTATTGCTGTCTCAAAATCGGTTTGCTAGTCTGATTTTTAGTAGCAGACGAGCCTCGTGTGAACGAGTCTCGAAGTGGTACAGGTCTGGCAGTGCAATCCGTCCAGGCTTCGGAAAGCGTAGGACTTCACCGCCAGCCGAATGAGGCCCCTTTTGCACATCGAAGCCGGCGCGCGCACCGACCTCGGGCGCGTCCGAAAAAACAATGAAGACTGCTATTCGATCGATACCTCGCTGCAATTGTATGTGCTGTCCGACGGAATGGGCGGAGAAGCGCATGGAGAGGTGGCGAGCAAGCTTGCCGTCCAGACGATCCTGACGCACTGCAGGCAATCCGAAAACAGCCGCGCGACGCCCATCTTCGGGGAATCCAGTCCGGACGTTTCCGAGCGGACCAATCGCCTGGCCAGCGCGATCCATCTGGCGAATCGGAAGGTTTTTGAGACGGCATCCGCGAACGACGAACAGAAGGGCATGGGAGCGACCATCGTGGCCGCCTGGATCGAGGCGCAAAGACTCTCCATCGCGCATGTGGGAGATAGCCGGGCATATTTGCTTCGGGCCGGCACGATGGATCAAATGACGGCGGATCATTCCCTGGTAGCCGAAAAGGTGCGCGTCGGGATCCTGACGCCGCAGGAAGCGGATGCGAGCGAGATGCAAAGCGTGTTGACGCGCGCAGTGGGAACAAGCAGCACCGTGGAGGTCGACACCGACGAACAGGTTTTGCTGGCCGGAGATTTCGTGCTGCTTTGCACGGACGGGCTGACGCGAATGGTCACTGACCCGGAAATCGCGAGCATGCTTCTGACCAGCACGTCCGCGCAGGAAGCCGCCGAGCGCCTGGTCGATCTGGCCAACGACAACGGCGGAGTGGACAACGTGAGCGTGATTGTTTTGCGTATTGCCGAGAAATCGGAAAGCTTGTTCCAGCGCCTGAAGATCTGGAAACGACACTCCGGGTAAGGTCGCGCCGGCGTCGACCGGAGGAGGAGAGACATGTCGAGACTCGTACTGAAATTTGAAAATTCCTCGCTGAAAGAAGTTCCCCTGGGAACGCGTCCGGTAACGATCGGGCGAGCGCCGGACAACGATATTCAGATTGATAATTTGGCCGTCTCGAATTATCACGCGCGTGTGTACAGCGAAGCGGGGTCGCTCGTGGTCGAGGATTTGAACAGCCTCAACGGATCGTTTTTGAACGATATTCGCGTCGAGCGCGCCATGCTCAAAGACGGCGACAACATTCTGATCGGCAAGCACGAAATCTTCGTGGATCAAGCGCACGATGCGGTCCTCCCGGAGGACGGCTTGCGCAAGGCGCCGGCTCCGCGCGTGAATGAAACGATGGTCCTGGATACAGAGGAACGCCGGAAGCTGTTCGACATGGCCGCGGCAGCGGGCGAGCGGTCTCAACTCTCCTCTAAACGATCGCGCATTCCGACGCTCACCGTATTGTATGGCCGCACGGATCAAAAAGAGTACCGGATCTCCGGCAAACTGATCGTGATCGGCCACTCCAAAATGGCCACGGTCCGGCTCCGCGGATGGTTCCTGCCGGCAGTAGCGGCGCAAATTAATAAGCACGAGGATGGCTACTACCTGGGCCGAGGGGACCGCGTGCCGACGCTCAACGGCGTCAGCATCAACGGCCTGACTAAGCTCAACGATGGAGATGTGATCGATGTAAGCGGCGTACGGCTCACTTTCTTATATCGTGATTAACCATTCGCCGCGCCCTCGGATACAATCCCCGTACTATGCCAGGAACTCCCACGGGCGGTGAGTCGCGTCGCGCCTTGCAGGTCCCGCGCGAATGGTTGCGGGCGTGGTGGCAGCGGCGCGTTCCCTTTGCAATCAGCCTGGGCCTTACGGCATTCGCGCTGACGATCTACGCGTTGACCTTCATTGGCGACCGTCCCAACGCTGTGTTTTCCTTCGTCAACCGGCTAGAACTCGACGCACTCGATTTGCGCTTCCGCCTCCAGCCGGACGCCCTTAAGCATCCCGATCCGCGCATCATCATCGTGGACATCGACCAGCGCTCGCAGGAAGTCCTGGGGCGCTGGCCGTTCTCGCGGACGTATTTCGCGAAAATGCTCGACGCGCTTCGGGAGGATGGCGCGAAAGTCGCGGCCTTTGACATCACCTTCAGCAAACCGGACGAAACGGCCGCGCCGATTCGCGAGCTGCGGAAAACCGTCATCGAGCGGCAAAAACAGGGAGGGCAGACGGACCCGCGCGTGATCGCGGACCTCGACCGCCTGTCGAAGGAATATGACGGGGACGAACAATTCGCGCGGGCCATCGAGCGGTTTGGCAAGGTGGTCCTCGGAAATTTCTTCCTTTATTCCGAATACGATCTGAAAGGGGTCGATGACAATACGCTGGACCGCTACGCCAACATCCTCGCCGACTTCCCGTTTCCGGAGCTGCGCCCGGTGAACCCGCAGACGGGCAAGCGCGATTTGCACCATCTGATCCAGCAATTCGCCAATCCCGATCCGTACCCGCTGCTGCCGCAGGGCACGCAGGCGAACATCGAGATTCTGAGCGACGCGCTGCGCAAGGCGCATGGCGCTACGGGTTTTTTCAACGTTGAGCCGGACCCCGATGGCGTGGTGCGCCAGTCGCTGCTCGTCCTCCCCTACGGGCGGACCAACGACTTAGACACCTGGGACCTGTACGCCTCGCTCGACGTGCAGGCGGTGAAGTTGTTTGAAGGCGTGCCCGACGAGAACATGAACCTGGACTTCAGCGAAACGGGCGTGGCGGCGCTCGAGTTCGGCCCTTCGCTCGTGATTCATCCGGATGCGCTCGGGCGGATGATGATCCGCTACGAAGGCGGCGTGGCAACATATCCCTACGTCTCAATTGCCGACGTGGTGCAGAGGAAATTCTCACCGGGAACGTTCAAGGGGAAAATTGTTTTAGTCGGCGCTTCGGCGACGGGCATCGGGGATCTGCGCTCGACGCCGTTTGGCGGGATTAATTACCCGGGCGTCGAGATCCACGCGAACGTGATCGACAACATATTGAACCGGCATTTCCTGTTTCGCGGGGCGAACCAGGTCGCCGTGGATTTGCTGCTGATATTTCTCTTCGGCGTGCCGCTCGGATTGTGGCTGGCTCTGGCGAAGCCTACTTCGATGCTGTTCGGCTTGCTGCTGCTCGTGCCGTTTGGGTTCGGCGTGTGGTACGCGTTCCTGCACGGGTGGTGGCTGAACTTCATCGTTCCCGCGGGAACGCTGGTGGCCAACGTGGGATTCGTCGCGATGTATCGGGCGCTCGTCGAGGAAAAAGAAAAGCGGCGCGTGCGCGGCGCGTTCCAGCAATATCTCAGCCCGGAAGTGATTCGCCGGCTTCTGGAAAATCCCGATTTGGTGAAGCCACGCAAGACGGAAATCACCGTGATGTTCAGCGACGTACGCGGGTTCACCAGCATTTCGGAAAAACTGGACGCGCAGGAACTCGCCGCGCTGCTCAACGAATACTTGACGGAAATGACGCAGATCGTCTTCCGCCACAACGGCACGCTCGACAAATACATTGGCGATGCGGTGATGGCGTTCTGGGGCGCGCCGTTTGAAGACGCGAAACACGCCACCGAGGGTTGCCACGCCGCGCTGGAAATGATCGCGCGTCTGAAAGAAATGCAGAAAAAATGGAGAGCCGAGGGCAGGCCGGTGCTCGACATCGGCGTCGGGCTGTGCACGGGCGTCGCGTCGGTTGGGAATATGGGGTCGGAGCTTCGCTACGGGTACACGGCGCTGGGCGACATCGTGAATCTCTCCTCGCGCATCGAGGGATTGAACAAGGAATACGCCACGCACATTCTGTTGAGCGATACGACCTATGCGGCCGTGGAAGATCCGCTCCTCGTTTTCCGCGAGCTCGATCTGATCCGGGTGAAGGGAAAATCACAGCCGGTCACATTGTACGAACTGGTTGCCGCGCGCGGCACGCCGGAAGGCGACGCGCTGGACGTGGAAGAACGCCTTGAATTTTTTGCGCAGGGGCGGGCGTGCTACCGCGAACGGCGCTGGCAGGATGCGCAAATCGTCTTTGAAAGATTGCTGGAGCGCTGGCCTGAAGATGGGCCCGCGCGCATGTACTTGAATCGGTGCAAGGAATATCTCGTCGCCGGGCCCGAGGAAAATTGGGACGGCGTGTACGTGATGACGCACAAGTAGGACAGGCTTCAGCCTGTCGGTTTTGAATTGTTTCAGCGTCGCAATAAGTCAAAAGCAAACAGGCTGAAGCCTGTTCTACTTAACCCGGAGGCCAGCGAAAATCACGGCCGCCTAGCAAATGTAGGTGCAGGTGAAATACCGACTGGCCTGCACCGCGCCCATTGTTTAACACCGTGCGGTAGCCGGCAGTCAACTTGCGTTCCCCTGCAAGTTTCGCGGCGATGAGTTGCAGCTTGCCGAGCATCGCAGTGTCCTCCGCAGTGGCATCCGTAAGCGAACCTAAATGCTTTCGCGGGCAGATGAGGATGTGGTTCGGCGCTTGCGGTTGGATGTCCTCGAAGGCGAAGATTTCCGCGTCTTCGTACACGAGTTTCGACGGGATTTCTTTCTTTCCGATTTTGCAGAACAGGCAGTCGTCCATGAGGCTTACCCCGAGTTCAGAGTTTACAGTTGAGAGTTAAGAGTTCAAAATTTTTCATCGCGCTTACTTGATGCCAAAATCATTTGGTTGGTCCAGGCGCATCACGAAGGTCTGGAATCCGTCGCTGTTCTTCAGTTGCACGGCAAGCTGCTGCGCGGCGTCTGGACTCGGAACGCGTCCGACGCGCACGCGGTAGAAATGGCCCGTCGGCGCATCGTAATCCTGGATAAAAATCGGCTGGTAGTGCGCGAGCAAACGGTCGCGCAGACGCTCGGCGTTCGAGCGGTCCGCGAAAGCGCCGACTTGCACGGTGAAGTCTCCCACTGCGGGATTCGGGCCGGAGAGCAATTCGATGCGCACGGGAGCGGTGCCTGTGCCGATCATGTCCAGCGACACCGCCGCGGCGCGCGCGAGATCGAGGATGCGGTCGCCGACGAAAGGGCCGCGATCGATCACGCGGACTTGCACGTCGCGGCCATTATTCAGATTCGTGACGCGCAGGATGCTTCCGAACGGCAGCGTGCGATGCGCGGCCACGAGCGAGTTCATGTCGAAGATTTCGCCGTTTGCCGCGCGACGTCCGTTGAACGGGATGCCATACCAGGACGCAGTGCCCTCTTCGATGAACATGCCGGGAACGAACGGCGAAGTTCGAGTGGGGGGCTGCTGAGCGTTTGGCGTGGAAGGAGGGCGAGTCGGTGCGGGAGCGGATTCCGGCGGTGACGGCGGAGGAGGGGGAGCGCTTGAGATTGGCCGGTGGCCGGCGCAACCCGCCAATAGGAACGCCGCGAAAAATGGGGCAATCAGCCAGCCCAGATGCAGGAGGTTTGCCAGCCACGCGGAAGGGCGCTCACTCACCCCAAGCACCGCTGTCTTTGAGCAATTGCAATGAGGATCCTTTCCAATTTCCCTGCGTGCGATTCGGATCTGGTCGTGGGCCAGATCGCGGTTAAACCTCATGTTTCGCCCCTGACGGGGCTTTTCGTTATTGGCTGAACGTTTTCCCACCGCTTCCGCGGTGGGCTACGATATGCCGTCCCTCCGGGACTCCCGGCAAAATGCAATGCGCCCGAGGACAAGATACTTCGAATTTCGCGTCCGCGCGCGATTCCGGCTATTATAGGCATGCGAAATTTTTCGATCAAGGAGACGACGTGCCACTTCCCGTTCGATGGCGCTACAAAATCGACCGCTGGCGCAGCCAAATTGCGGAGATGTTTCACTCCGAACCGAAACAATTGCGCCCGCGGCTTTGCCCGGCCTGCGGGACGCTGGTCGGCGCAACGGCCACCAAGTGCCATCAGTGCGGCGCGAGCATGACGTTTTCCTTCGCCGCCGCGAGCCGGTCTCTCAGCCGCTGGATGCCGCAGACTTCGCCGGTGACATACGCAATGCTGGCGATCTGCTGCGTGATGTATGCGCTGTCGTTTATCATCACGATGAGGTTTTCCGGCGGCGAAGGCGCGGGCGGCGGTTTGATGAACTTGGGGGGAATCGCAACTCAGGTTAGCTATCGTTTGGGCGCTTCGCTTCCATTGGCCTACAACATCAGCCAGCCCTGGCGATTCGTAACAGCAATCTTTCTTCACGGCGGATTATTGCACATTGGTTTCAACATGTGGGTGCTGATGGACATTGGGCCGATGGTCGAGGAATTGTATGGCTCGGCGCGATATTTGTTCCTGTATGTTGCAACGGGCGTGGCGGGATACATCCTCAGTTCATCGGTGGGCCACTTCAGCGTGGGCGCGTCCGGTTCATTGCTGGGCCTCATCGGCGTGCTGCTCGCGGCTACGACGGGCAGGAAGAGCATGGCCGCGCAGGCTCTGCGAAGCGCGTTGATTCGGTGGCTTATTTACATCGCTGTCCTCGGCTTTATTTTTAGCGGTACTGACAACTACGCTCATTTCGGCGGCGTGGCGACAGGCTACCTGCTCGGCCGCTTGATGCCGGACCGGACTCCCGCGGACGTGAGCGAGCGGCGCCGCGCTGATTTGCTGGGATGGGCTGCTGGGATCGCCATCGCCATAAGCTTCGGGTTCATGGTCGTCAACTATTTGCAAAGTGCGTAAGCCACCCTTCAACAATTCACGCTTCAGAGCCCGTCTGGCGATATTGCGGCGGGAGCTGTAGCGCTCGCCTTCAGGCGAGCAGGGGCATGAATCCAGAGTGCCCGCCTGAAGGCGGGCGCTACAAGAATCACGTCTGCTGCTCGCTTATGCGGCGGGCAACCGTGAAGCAATAATGAAAGCCGGAGAAGACGGTGAAGCCGGCGACTAGATATCCAATAATATTTCGGACGAATTGCAGCCAGCCCCAATCCGTCACCGCCAGCAGCACCACCGCAAACACGAGCAGGATTTGCAGCGCCGTGGTGGTCTTGCCGTAAATGCTCGGCGGGAACGGCCGGTAGCCGACCACCACCAGGATCACCGCGGCCGCCGTCAGGAGCAGGATGTCGCGGCTCAGGACGAGCGTGGCAAGCCACCAACTGATCTTCCGGTTCAGCGCCAACACAACGAAGGAAGAGGACAGCAGCAGCTTGTCCGCGATGGGATCGAGATAGGCGCCCAGCGCGGTCTTCTGGTTCAGCGAGCGCGCGAGAATGCCGTCCAGCCCATCCGTCAGCCCGGCAACGATCAAAATTACGAGCGCCAATTCATACCTGTCGTAATGAATGGAAATAATAAATACCGGCAAAAATCCAAGCCGCAGAAACGTGAGTTGGTTCGGTACCGTGAAAACGCGAGAGGACATTTTTGAATTTCGTTTCCGTTCAAACGAACAGCGCGAGATAGTCCCGCAAGGAGCGCCCCACGCGCTGCTCGAACCGCCCGGAAAGCGAAGGAATCGATCCGTGGGGCTCGTCGAGCGCGATTCGCTCGATGCGTTGCATCGGGAAAAACAGCGTGGGAAGCCCGATGCGCTCCCCCTCCGGGTCCAGCACCTGCCGGATAAAATCGTCAAACGAATTCAGATCGATGCCGCGCAACGTGACTCCGGAAGAGTTCATGGACACAAGCGAGCCCCACAATTTTTCCTTGGGCGAATGCAGGCTCACGATGACGATGGAGTTTGGTTCCAAGGATGCGCTCGCTTCGCTCCCGGGTTGCGGAGCTTCGGTTCCTCATGTGTTACAACGAAATCGTTTTCAATTTATTGTCAACGATCAATTTCGGCTCGGTCAGTTTCTGAACGTCCGCGGGCGTCAAGCCCGGCGCCACTTCGCGCAGGACCAGCCCTTCCGGCGTGACCGCGATGACGGCGAGCTCAGTCACGATCAGGTCCACCACCTCCACGCCGGTAAGCGGCAGTGTACACTTCTTGAGAATCTTAGGATGGCCATCCTTCGTGGAGTGCTCCATGGCGATGATCACATACGGCGAGCTGGCGACGAGGTCCATCGCGCCGCCCATGCCCTTGAGCATTTTGCCGGGGATCGCCCAGTTCGCGAGGTTGCCCTTTTCATCGACTTGCAGCGCGCCGAGGACGGTCATGTTCACGTGCGCGCCGCGAATCATTCCGAACGAATCGGAGCTGGAAAAATAGCTCGTCCCGGGGATTTCCGTGACGGTTTCCTTGCCGGCGTTGATCAGGTCCGCGTCTTCTTCTCCTTCGTAGGGAAAAGGACCGACGCCGAGCATGCCGTTTTCCGATTGCAGCACGACGTCCATGCCGGCCGGAATATAATTCGCCACGAGTGTCGGAGTGCCGATGCCGAGATTCACATAGAAGCCGTCGCGCAACTCTTGCGCGACGCGCCGGGCAATCTGCTCGCGCTTGCTCTCCTCAGACGGAGCCATGTTCTTCCCTTCCGAATGCGAAGCCACTTGGGTCATGCGCGTTTCCTCACCGTCCTCTTTTCGATATTCTTTTCGTAGTTGACGCCCTGAAAAATCGCGTTCACGAAAATTCCCGGCGTGTGCACGGACTCCGGCGGCAGCGTTCCCAGCTCGACAAGCTCTTCGACCTCGGCGATCACATAATCCGCGGCCGTGGCCATGACCGGATTGAAATTTCGCGCCGTCTTGCGATAGATGAGGTTGCCCCAGCGGTCGCCCTTCCACGCCTTGATGAACGCGAAATCGCCGCGCAGGCCGCGCTCGAGAATGAATTTGCGGCCGTTGAATTCGCGGACTTCTTTTCCTTCCGCGATCATCGTGCCGACGCCCGTTGGCGTGTAAAAGGCCGGAATACCCGCGCCGGCCGCGCGCATGCGTTCGGCGAGCGTGCCTTGCGGATTGAGCTCGACCTCGACTTCTCCGCTCAACACCTGCTGCTCAAAAAGTTTGTTTTCGCCGACGTAGCTGGCGATCATTTTTTTGATCTGGTGCGTCTGGAGCAGCAGGCCCAGGCCGGCCTCCATCGTGCCCGCATTGTTCGAGGCCACCGTAAGATTTTTCGTGCCCTTGCGGCGCACGGCAGCGATGAGGTTTTCGGGAACGCCGCAGGTTCCGAATCCGCCCGAGAGGATGACGGCGCCGTCGAAAAGTTTTTCGATCGCCACATCGGCGTTGGCTACGCGTTTATCCATCGAATCCGGCTCCCTACAGAGTAGGATGCATTCAATATTTGTTTGTAACAGTTTACTGCAAATCGCGCAGAATCTTGTAGAGTTCTCCCGCGGCGGAGAATTCCTCTTCGAGCGCGCGCGTCCGCAGATCGCTCCGAACCTGCTCCAGGGCCTGGATCATCTGGTCCAGCACGCGCTCCAGATTGTCGCTGTTCGTGAGGATAATATCACGCCAGACCGAATACGGACTTCCCGCCAGACGCAGCGCGTCGCGGAGACCCCGGCCCGCCAGAGTGATCGGCAAACCTGTTTCGTCTGTCTGGCCGCGGACCACTCCGGCGAGCGCGACGGAAAGCAGTTGCGGCAGGTGCGAGACCACCGCCGCGGCGCGGTCGTGCGCTTCGGCCTCCAGCCACACCGGTTCCGCGCCCAATTTCTCGATGAGCGCGACGAAGCCAGCTACGCGGGGTTCGCGTTCCTTGTCGGCTTTTTCTTTCGCGGACGCGCGAATCAGCGCGTATTTCGACCCGCGAAACAAGTTCGCGTCGGCCGCGGCAATCCCGGAGATTTCTTTGCCCGCCATCGGGTGGCCGCCCAGGAAATGCGCGCCGCCTTTGTGGAACGATTCCGCCGCCACGGCGCAGACCGATCGCTTCGTGCTGGAGGCGTCCGTGACCAGCGCGTTCGGCGGGGCGAGCCGCGCGATTTCGGGCAGCAGCTCGATGGTGTGTCCCACCGGGAGGGCCACGTAGACTAAGTCGACTCCGGCGACGGCGAGGGTCAGATCGGGAATCGCTTCGTGGATCGCGCCGCGTTCGAGTGCGTGGCGAAGCACTTGCGTCTTGTCCCAGCCGACGACCACCGAATCCGGAAAATTTTTGCGAAGGGCGAGGGCGAACGAGCCACCGATCAATCCTGTGCCAACGATTGCGACGCGGCGGAAGGAGGCGGCCATGGCTCAGGCGATGGTCCGGCCGACGGCAGGCGCGATGATGCGCAGCTCGGCCATGAGTTTTTCAAACTGATCGAAGAAGAGCGATTGCGCGCCGTCGGAAAGCGCGTGCTCCGGATCGTTGTGCACTTCGAGGAGCAGGCCGTCGGCGCCGGCCGCGATCGCGGCGCGCGCCATGGGAGGAACCTTGTCGCGAATTCCGGTGCCGTGCGATGGGTCGGACACAATCGGCAGGTGCGAAAGTTTCTTGATGACGGGAATCGCGGCGATGTCCAGCGTGTTGCGCGTGGCCGTTTCAAACGTGCGGATGCCGCGCTCGCACAGGATCACGTTGTGGTTGCCGCCGGCCATGATGTATTCGGCGCTCAGCAAAAGTTCTTCAATCGTCGCGGACATGCCCCGCTTCAGCAGAACGGGTTTGCTGATCGTTCCAAGCGACCGGAGCAGGAAATAATTCTGCATGTTGCGCGCGCCAACCTGAAAAATATCCACGTAGGGCAGCATCAACGGAATCTGCGACGCGTCCATCACTTCGGAGCAAACGAGCAGGCCGCTCTTTTCCGCGGCTTCGCGCATCATGATCAGGGCTTTCTCGCCGTGCCCCTGAAAACTGTACGGCGAGCTGCGCGGCTTGAACGCCCCGCCGCGCAGGATCTTCGCGCCGGCTTTCGCGACGCGATCCGCGATCAAGCCGATTTGTTCAGGATTTTCGACCGAGCACGGCCCCGCGGCGACCACGACTTCCGTGCCGCCAATGCGCACGCCGCGCGGCAGTTCGACCACCGTTCCCTGGGGACGAAATGCGCGGCTGGCCAGCTTGTAAGGCTGCGTGATGCGCACGACTTCGCGCACGCCGTCGATGACTTCCACGTCCCGCGGATCGAAGTCCGGCGGAACTCCCACGGCGCCCAGAACCGTTTGCGACGCGCCCGTTGAGCGATGAATGTCGAATCCCATCGACACCAGGCGGTCGATCACGTGCTGGATCTGCTCCTCTTTCGCGCCTTCTTGCATGACAACAACCATTTCAACTCCTGTTCCGTTTTACAAATTTCGCACGCTTCGTGGCGCAGGCTTCAGCCTGTGGGGGTTCGTCCTTGCAAGGACCAAAACCCACAGGCTGAAGCCTGCGCCACGAAAACCGTTTGCGCATCGCAGAAAA
>DATNIO010000259.1:0-9630 GCA_035604385.1 Verrucomicrobiia bacterium
CAGAGCAATTCCAGCATTGTTGACGAGAATGTCCACCGGCCCGGCTTCTTCGTGAATGATCCCGATGGCGCGGTCTACGGAAGTGTCGTCGGTGACATCCATTTCGAGGGATCGCAGCGGCAAATTCTTCTGCTTCGCCTCAGCATCGAGCGCAGCGCGCTTCGCGGCGTTGCGTCCGCCGGCGAAGACGCGGTAACCCTGCGCCGCCAGTAGCAGCGCCAAAGCTTTGCCCAATCCTTCAGTTCCGCCGGTAATTAAGACGCACTCCATGACAGCACCTCGTGGTGGCAATCGAGTTCCCAACGCTACCGCAGAAGGGCGAAGTTTGGTAGCGGCTGCGTCAGAGACCCAGCGCTAAAGCGCATCGTTAATGGCGCGGCTCTTCCGGAGCGCTGAAGCGCTCCTTCCCCCGCATGAATGCGGGGGCTGCCACCTTCGACGAGGCTGCGGCGGGCGGTTACGAAATGACCCGAAGTAATGCGCCGATTGCCCGGACGAGATTTGTCATGTATGCGCGACTTTGATCCCCGCTGTAGCGCGATGAGCCTGCGGCGCGTGCTTGCAGAGGGTCTAAAAAAGTGCCGTTTTCACGCGATTAGAAATGACGCCGATGCTTTGTTTTGTTGAAGTTACGGCGATTTCTAATAATTTTGCACGCGATTAGAACTCGAGGAGTTTCTCCTTTCTAGGGGATCTTGTTGGGGCCGAAAATGGGAAGCTGTCAGTCAAGTTTTCAGCACCTCTCGATACGGACAGAGCAAATACGGTTCCGGAATGGCTTCGTTTACATCAGGGATGAAATCGGAAAAACCCGGATCGACATTGGGAGGTGGGGAGTCCGCGGGTGCGCCGGAGCGTTGATTTGACAGGTCGTTCGTCGGAGGGCGCAGCAAGCCGCGCCCCTACGACGGCAAGTTCTTTACTCCGGCGAATGGCAAAACGTGCTTTATACGCTGTTCGGCTGATTTCGGATTTCTAAATTCTAGATATTTCGCAAATTAAATTTCCTCCTTGTCGCAATCCGTCGGAGTGCGACCACCGTACTTATGCCGGGAAACGAAATCCCAAATCAATCACATGGAGATGGAGAGAAAAATGAAAAGATTAATCGGATATTTGATTTTGGCATTTTCGCTGGTGGCGCCGGTGGCTGCATTCGGGCAGAGCAATACCGTGATGGTCGGCGGGCAGGCCATGTACCCGACGAAGGACATCATCGACAATGCTGTGAACTCGGCGGATCACACGACGCTGGTCGCTGCCGTCAAGGCTGCCGGCCTGGTGGATGCTTTGAAAGGCGCGGGGCCGTTCACAGTTTTTGCGCCGACGAATGAGGCGTTCGCAAAGCTGCCTTCGGGGACCGTGGACACGTTGCTGAAGCCTGAGAATCACGACATGCTGGTGAAAATTCTCACTTATCACGTCGTTGCGGGCCGGCTCTCGACTGCGACACTGAAAAAGCAGATCCGCGCGGGACATGGAACCGCCACGCTGAAGACCGTCAGCGGCGGGACGCTATGGTTCATGATGAACGGCGACGACAACATCACGATCAAGGATGAAAAAGGCGATGTGGCGAATCTGACGATCGCGAACGTCAATCAATCGAACGGCGTAATCCAAGTAATCGACACAGTTCTACTCCCCAACTAACACGCACTCGAAAACAAAAAAGCCGGAGGTAGTATTCAAGCCTCCGGCTTTTTCTTTTTCCCCGTCCCGCCGGCTTCGACGACGAAGAGATCAACCAAGGCCTTCCGTACTGGACGGCCTCACATTTTCGAATCAGAATGAATCGCCCGGCAAATCAGCGGCGAATCGCGAGTTTGTGGCGATGCGGGTCCGGCCATCACTGAAGATGTTGCGAACTCATCGCTCGGAAGAGCCGGCGGGACGCCAGCGCTACAACAGCAACCCCGTGAAACCTGCGCTCAATTTCAGTCATCACAAATTCGACCGTTGCTTAGGAGTCTCGGCATGATCATAAAAGTCAAAGGCGGTTACAAAGTTGTTTCGGAGAACGGGAAGAAAAATCTTGGCGGGCCTTACAAAACGAAGGAGGAGGCGCAGAAGCGGCTGCGGCAGGTGGAATATTTCAAGCACAATAAGTAGGAGCTTGTCGGGCCAGCTTGCTTGCGGCTGACCAGAACGCCGGCTGGCAGCCGGCGCTACGCGGGTATTTGCGATCGAGGTCCGGCGTTGATTGCGGATGTTGCTGCGTGGTCCGTCGTCGGATGCCGGCGGGGACGCCGGCGCTACTTTAGGCCTTCTACTACGAATTCGGTGGAGAGTTCGCGGACGTAGGTCATCGCGTAGCTCTTGCCGTCGGGCGAAACGATGGCACTGAGCGCAACGGTTATCGCCGGAACTTCCCCGGGAGTAATCGTGCGCAGCAGCGTTCGTTTGCCGCTGGCCAATTCCACGCGCCAGATTTCGACCTCGCGGTTTGGACCGCCCCGCCGCACGAACACTCCCGCGCCGTCGGCAGTGAAATCAAACGGACCGTCACCCTTCTGGAACTGCGTGATCTTCTGCACTGCTCCGCCGTCCATCGGAAACAACTCGTACTCGGAAGCGTCCGCGTTGAACGTCAGAAGCCGCTTTCCATCCGGCGATGCCGCTATTCCCCTTACGCCCTCAGGCGTAAGCGGCGATTCATTGCCTTTCAGATCCACCAAGAAGGTGCGCTCGCGGTGGCCAGGTTCGTTGCCGACAGTGGCGATGCGGCCATCGGGAAGCCAGCGGGCGCCCAGGTGAGTGACGTTCGTATGGGTGAGCTGGCGAGGTTCGCCGGCTCCCGTCGGCAAAAGCAGAATTTGATCGGGCGACACGGGCAGCCGGGCAATGGCCCATTTGCCGTCGGCTGAAAGATCCATAGGGTCGCCATCGCCGAGACGCACCGCGGGTGAGCCATCGAGATTGCGCAGAAATGTTCCGTACAACGGGCCGCTGTGCTGATCGCCAATCAGAATCTGTTTGCTGTCGGAGGAAAAGCGCGTGCCGTAAGCCCAATCCATGGCGGTAAAATCGCGCGGCTGCGGAAATTCCGGGGTTGTTACCATCACGATGATGCGTTCATTCATGCCGCGAACGAGCGCGCGCCCATCCGGAAGCACGTCCTGAATGGTCAGATCCTCGGGCCCGGTGAGAAGAGGTCGCACGCGTCCGCGCAGAGTGGTGGCGTAGAGCGAACGCGCCACGCCGACGGCTGCCGCAGCGAACCAGATCTCATCGCCCTTGGGCGACCAGGCCACGCCTTGCGCCGAGCCGTAGCTGGGACTGAGTATTTTTTTGTGGCCCTCCAGATCTACGACCGCCGCCGAGCCCTGATCGTCGCCGAAAATCGGATGGTCGGCAAAGGCGATCATTTTGCCGTCGCGAGAGAAGCGCGGATTGCTGATCCACCCGGTAGTTTCAATCAACACTTTTCCGACTGGATATTCCAGGTGATACGCGTGGGTTTCAGGAATGAATCGAACGATCAAGAAATCTTTGCCGCCGGGCGCCCAATCTGCATATTGCACGTTATCGAGCACCGCGCGCGGGGCGCCGCCGCCGAGCGGCGCTCTGGCCAGCGTGCCAATCAGGGCATATCCCGGCCCAATGCGATGCACGTTTTGGAGGATGAGCAGCTCGCCACTTTCGGATACCGAAGCGATCGCGTCAGCCTTCACGCCGAGCGGACGCAAGCCCTGGCTATCGAAACGTCCGGTGTAAAGCGACATATCGATATCGGTGCCCCAGCGCGATGCGCTGATGAAGCTTTGTCCATCGGGCAGGAATCGCGCGGAATCCACGGAGCCTTGCTGAAAGCTGACTTGAAGGAAATTGGGCGGCTCGGAGTGCGCGGTGGCGCGGGCGAGGAACCAGCTCGCGGCAGCTACCAAAATGAGTCCCGCCGTTCCGGCTGCTGCAAATATCCACGGCCGCGAGACTCGCGGAACGGGCGCGGCGACGGCTGCGAGAGTGGTGGACGAACGCAAACCGCTCATTTCGCCGAGTTGAAAGGCGATATCGCCGGCGGAGGCGAAGCGCTGCTGCGGATTTTTCTCCATGCAGTGATGGACGATGTGATCTAGGGACGGCGAAATTTCCTGATTGGTGGCGCTGAGTTCGGCGGGCTCTTCTTTGAGGATGGCGCTCATCACGTCGGCGGCGCTTTGGCCGTGGAAGGCGCGCTTGCCTCCGAGCATTTCGTAGAGCACGGCGCCGAAACTGAAGATGTCGCTGCGGGCGTCGGCGGGTTGGCCGCGGACTTGTTCAGGGGACATGTAGCCGACGGTGCCGAGGACTACTCCGGCTTGCGTGGCGGGATGATCGAGTGTTGCGTCGGCGTCTTTGGCCGAGGCCTCGCTGAGTTTGGCGAGGCCGAAATCGAGGATTTTTACGCGGCCGTCGTCGGTGATGAAGATATTGTCGGGCTTGAGATCGCGGTGCACGATGCCGCGTTCGTGGGCTGCTGCCAGGCCGCGGGCGATTTGGATGGCGTAATCCACGGCTTTGCGCTCGCGTAACGCGCCAGCGGTGAGTAGCTGGCGCAGCGTCTGGCCTTCGAGCAGTTCGGAGACAATGTACGGTGATTCTGCTGCGGCTTCGGGCGTGCCGGATTTTGCCTTCGCGTTCGGGAGCTGTGCCGCACCAACGTCGAACACGGTGAGAAGATTTGGATGATTGAGTGCGGCTACGGCTCGGGCTTCGAGTTCGAAGCGCCGCAGACGATCTTGATCCGGGGCCAGCGAGCTGGGCAGGATTTTGATGGCTACGTCGCGCTGCAGGCGGGTATCGCGGGCGCGATAGACTTCACCCATACCGCCGGCACCGATTAGCGACTGAATTTCGTAGGGGCCGAGTTTGGTTCCCGCAGAAAGCGCCATTAGGACCGCGATTATAGTCCACGCGAGGAGAATTGCGTAACGCCCGCTGCCAGCAGGCGATCCTGAAATGCGGGACGATGCGGCCTTCAAGTCCGAGACGCAACTGCGTAGATTGGTACTGGGTTTGAATGCGTGGCGCGAATCAGCCATTCCGTCGGAAAGACGCCGGCTGGCAGCCGGCGCTACGATTCCGCATTCGTTGCTTCGAGGAAGAAAAAGAGATATAGAAACATGGCGGTGAACTAGTCATGACGAAACTACGAATGTTCGCTGTCCTCGTTGTTGTCGCGCATTGGGTCGACGCGGTCGGTCACTTGTTCCTCGCGGCAAAGGTCCTTCCACCTCCGAACGACCACGTCAGCTGGCTGGCCATCACGTTGATATCGTCCGGGCACGTGGCGGTGTGCCTGGCGCTGTGGACGCTGCGGGGTCGATTCGCCGGGCTGGTCTCATTGATTTTCTTTTTGGCCGCCATGGGCGCCGATCTTTACGAGCACTTCCTGCACGCGTCTGGGAACAATGTCTTCATGATTGCGCCCGGTGATTGGACGGCCTCGTTCAACGCCAGCGTCTTCGCGCTTCTTGGGCTCGAGATCCTGGGATGCGTGCTTGGAGTTGTCTTGGTTAGCGGCAAGGCAAGCAGCGGCAGTCACCCCCAGATCGCCAATCACAGCGCCCTGTCCTAGGCTCCTGCTAAAGCGAGTTGATAATCTGCGGGCGGGACTGAAGGCCCGCCGTTCCGACGAAACAGAGGGTAGTGGCGCGGTTTCGGTAGGGCCTACACCGGCAGGCGGAGCAAGCCCCGCCCCTACGCAGCGTGGTTACTTTTTTGGGCCTAGCGGGATCATGGCGTGTTCGTAGGGGGTGCCGGCCCACATCATGTAAGGCTTGGTTGGGTCTGGGTCTTTGGCTTCTGTGTAGCCTAGCGTCCTTGAGGCCTGACCGAAGACCATGATGTGCGGGCCTGTGACTACCCAGTGATTGTCGGGAGTTTTGGACATGGCGTAGGGATCGGTGTTGCTGGCGCCTTCGTCGCCTGCGAGCATGTAGGAAATTCCGATTTTGTCCGAGGGCATGGACTTGTTCATTACCGCTTGGATGAATTGCATGCTGTTGGCGTCGTTGCACATTTTGTCTGTGCCCATGACCATGCAGGTGAAGCCGTTGCTGCCTTTGCGGATGGTCTTCATATTGCCGTCAGCGCCCATGCGCACTACTGCTGCGCCATCGGCTATGGACTTCGGTGCGGCTGAGAGGGCTTGGGCGGTGTACTCGGCGTCGGTGACTTCTGTTTTCTGAGATGCCTGAGACATCGGCTTTTTGGAGCTCATTTCCTTTTTTTGCGATTGGGCGAAAACGGCGATGGCCAGGAGCGAACAGGAAAGTGCCAGCGTTTTTGCGAGTATGCGCATAGTTCCTCCTCGAAGTTAAATTCGGGCCGGACGTCGGGACCCAGGATCAACCTTGGAAATTACACAAGGCATCTGACGAGCGCAATGCTTTCTCTGCCGGCAGGTTTTGTGAACTGGGGCGAGTTGGAGCAGTGGCTTTCCGGGATCCCGCGCTGATCCTTCGGCTGCGCTCAGGACAAGAGGGCGTCGCTACAAACGGTTGAGGCCCGCTCGGAAATGCCGAAAGGGGCTGGCGCTCAAACGGCGCTAGCCCCTCTCGAAAGTGCTTTGATTCGCTTACGTCCGGTCGAGCGAGAAGATTAATTAAGTTACTCTACATGTTGCCCGCCGGATTTCCTCATGAGTGGCTTCACGGCAGGGAGCTTGGACCCCTTTTTCAGCGGCTTCTTTGTGGCCATATTTGGTTCACCTCATTCGTCTTGGTTTGGGGATCGCGGCACGGTTCACATCTGCGGGGATATGCCAAATTCCCGAAATGCAGCGAGAGCAATTGGCGGTGGGAAGGTACTCCATTGATCGAAAAGACTCAAGATTTTTTGTGGCACCAGCTATGACCGCGCGTTCAGCAAAACGCGAGACTCGCGCCCGGCGTTCGGCCCGGAATTGGGCGCATACCTTGCCATTGCGGCGGAAAAACGCCGGCAAGCAGCTGCGCTACGGTCCAATATCCTGGCCCGTTAATTTCCACAACCGCTCCTGATATTCACATCCAGAACCCCCAAAAACTCTTGAACCGCACTTGACGATTGTGAAGAAAGTGTTATACTTTCCGATTGTCAGGGGGGGCCGCGTAGGTGTATTGCCCTGCCGACGGCCCGCGATCTGCCTTATCGTCAATGAGGTGAGGTTGGTTACGAATACCGGGTAGAAAACAGTCGAGCTTCGCGCGAATCCGTCACCCGTAGGCTGTGCTCGGGGAAGGACGGACTCACCCGGCGCTCGACGCCGGGGTTTTTATTTCCCGTGAGACCGGCTCCAAACCGGTTTTACGCTCCGCCAGGCGCGGGGAAGTTCCGGGCAATTGACGGTAACTTGGTTCTTTGACAACTGAAGGAAGCTGGCAATTTACACCTTCTGCTCTGCAGGCGGATGTATCGCCGCGTGGAGTAGAGGGAGTAAACCGCATAATTTGCTCGAGTAGCGTATTGTGGAAAGGCGAGCTTGCCTTGACGCGCAGTACTGAGCTGCAGACGACGAAGCTTTGCAAGAGCGTTCGGCGTAGGCAACTCAGGCTCTTGGTCCCGCGAGGGATTGAGACGTGTTGGGTAAGTTTTATGGTCAAGCTACTAAGGGCGTACGGTGGATGCCTTGGCGCCAACAGACGACGAAGGACGTGGCAAGCTGCGAAAAGCCTCGGGGAGCCGCAAACAGGCTTTGATCCGGGGATGTCCGAATGGGGAAACCCTACCGAGTGAACCTCGGTAACGGCCCGCTGAATAAAATAGGCGGGTGCGAGTCAACCCAGGGAAGTGAACCATCTCAGTACCTGGTGGAAAATAAATCAAACGAGATTCCGAAAGTAGCGGCGAGCGAAATCGGAACAGCCCAAACCTCGGTGTTTACATCGGGGGGTTGTAGGACCGCGTGAGTAGAGTTACCAATCCGGAGGCTAGGTGAACCTGCTGGAAAGCGGGGCCACAGAATGTGAAAGCCATGTAGCCGAAAGCTTACCGGACTCGAAGCGGTATCCTGAGTACTACGGGACACGTGAAATCCCGTGGGAATCCGGGGAGACCACTCTCCAAGGCTAAATACTCGTTGGCGACCGATAGTGAACTAGTACCGTGAGGGAAAGGTGAAAAGCACCCCTGCGAGGGGAGTGAAATAGAACCTGAAACCGTATGCTTACAAGCAGTCGGAGGGCTATGGTATCGGCTTCGGCCGGTACAATGCCTGACGGCGTGCCTCTTGCTTAATGAGCCGGCTAGTTATTCTCACAGGCAAGGTTAAGCGAAAGCGAGCCGTAGCGAAAGCGAGTCCGAATAGGGCGCTCAGTCTGTGGGAATAGACGCGAAGCGGGATGATCTACCCTTGGCCAGGTTGAAGGCCGCTTAACCGCGGCTGGAGGACCGAACCGTTGTGAGTTGAAAATCGCTCGGATGAGCTGAGGGTAGGGGTGAAAGGCTAATCAAATTCCGTGATAGCTCGTTCTCCCCGAAATGCCTTTAGGGGCAGCCTTGCGTGATCTGCCACGGTGGTAGAGCACTGAATGGACTAGGGACCCATCCAGGTTACCGAATCCAATCAAACTCCGAATGCCGTGGACAGTAACGCGGGAGTGAGACTACGGGGGATAAGCTCCGTGGTCGAGAGGGAAAGAACCCAGATCACCAACTAAGGTCCCCAACTGTAAGCTAAGTGGGAAAGGACGTGTGAGTACTCAGACAGCCAGGAGGTTGGCTTAGAAGCAGCCATCCTTTAAAGAAAGCGTAACAGCTCACTGGTCAAGTGTTCACGCACCGACAATCCAACGGGGCTCAAGCTTACGACCGAAGTTGTGAAATTACCTGTTTCTACGGAAACAGTTATTTGGTAGGGGAGCATTCTGTGGTGTCCGACGGTAGACCGCGAGGACTACTCAACGCCACTGAAGAGACTCTGCCGGCATAAGTAGCGATAAACGCGATGAGAACTCGCGTCGCCGAAAGTCTAAGGTTTCCTGAGGAAGGTTAATCCGCTCAGGGTTAGGCGGGTCCTAAGGTGAGGCCGAAAGGCGTAACTGATGGACAGCAGGTCAACATTCCTGCCCCGCCAGAGGAACGTTATCACGATGGGGTGACACAGAAGGATAAGGGAGTTGGGCGATGGATGCCCCAATAGACCGGTGCAAGCTGGATCCCGCAGGAAAATCCACGGGGTCATTCAACAGTCAGACCGGGCTCGAGGCCACACGGCCGCAAAGTCCCCGATTTCACGCTGTCAGGAAAAACCTCTAAGGAGTTCCGCTGGTGCCCGTACCTCAAACCGACACAGGTAGACAAGGTGAATATCCACAGGCGCTCGAGAGAACGCTCGCTCAGGAACTAGGCACATTAGCCCCGTAACTTCGGGAGAAGGGGTACCCCGCTAGGGTTTATAGCCCGAGGGGGTCGCAGTGAAATGCGTTCGGCGACTGTTTAACAAAAACACAGCTCTCTGCTAAGTCGAATACGACGTATAGGGGGTGACGCCTGCCCGGTGCCGGAAGGTTAAAGGGAGGGCTTAGAGCCGCAAGGTTCGAAGGCCTGATCTGAAGCCCCGGTGAACGGCGGCCGTAACTATAACGGTCCTAAGGTAGCGAAATTCCTTGTCGGGTAAGTTCCGACCTGCACGAATGGCGTACCGATCGAACGACTGTCTTGGCG
>DATNIO010000260.1:0-3025 GCA_035604385.1 Verrucomicrobiia bacterium
GGCGGGAAAAAGTTCCTCCACCGCATCGCAGTTGATCTGCAGGGCGCCTTTTTCCTCATACACCATAAAGTCGAGGTATACCTGGGGCGTCTGCGTGATGGCATACACGCACTTGCCGAGCCGGCTGGACCACGTCAGTCCATCGCCTTGATCGCCAAGATTCAGCAGGCTCGTGAAAACCACGGGCATAATGGCCGTCGGTCCCACTCGCTGAAAGCGCGACAGGTCCCGCATCACCTGAATTCCACTGAAGTAACGATGATCCAGATCTTGCCAGAGCTTTTCCTGTTGCTGCTGCATGCGCGCCGCGAAGGCCGGTGGCGTGGAATTATCCACCTCCAGCAAGTTTACCGAGGTGAAATCGCCCACGATGGAATTCGATTGCGGATGCAAGGGCAGACGGTTGAACAAAGTGAGGTTCATCGTGAAGCGCGGGTTTTTGCACCAGATGGCCAGCACTTCCGCGTAGCCCGCCAGCAATGTGCCAACGGGCGTCGAATGGAATCGGGCGGCCTTTTCTTTCAGCTTCCGCCAAACTTCCGGGTCCACGCACGCGGAGCGGCGTTTAAATACCGGCCGTGCGATCGAAGCGGGACTCTTTTCTAACGGCAGTTCCGGCGAGGGCGGCAGCGTCGGGATACGCCTGGTCCAGTATTCCCACGACTCGCGAAAGACGTCGGTCTGCTCGAGAGAAGTGAGCGCCTGCAGGTAATCCCTGAAGGAAAGCTCAAGGGGCGGGAGACTCGCTTCGGGGTCGCGATATAGCTGCATCAGTTCCTGAAACACAATTTCGAAGCTTCGCCCGTCGCCAATCAACAAATCGGTGCTGATGTGTAACCGGCTGATTTTTGAGTCCAGCAGGGAAACGCAAAACTCGAACAGAGGCCACTGGTCCGACGCGTGAACTTGGTGGGACATCCCGGCCCGGATGGAGTCCAACCGGGCCGCGGCCGTGGCCGCATCCAGCTTGCGTAGATCGTTTACCTTGATTTCATATTTCTGCGGGGAAGGAAGTATTTGCTGGCGGCCCTCGGGCAAAACTATGCAACGCAGCATCTCATGGCGGTCGATGATTTTTTGCAGGGCGGATTGGAAACGTTCCCTGTCCCAATCTTCCATGTCCACTTCGGCATAGCCGTGGCAGGAAATATTGCCCAGTTCAATTCCTTCCGACCGGCCGATCAAATAGGCTTGCTGGAGATCGGTTAGAGGAAAGGGTTCAAAGCGATTCTGGACGTCCGGCTGAACCGCGGGGAGACCTGCGTCCTTCTTCGAGGCGGCTTGGCGCTTGGCCAGGGACAAACGCAGCGCGAGCTGCGTCCGTTCTTCCGGCGTAAGGCTGTCTAATTTACTTGCCAGACTCACAGGCTTGTTTTACCTCAAACCGCCAGCCGACCATTGGGATCATTGTATTACCAATCAGCTATCGAACAAACTCTCTATTTTTAATGACCTCGGCCAGCAAACTTTCCAGCACGCTCGCATCGGCCTGCTCCACCAGCATCTCTTCCAGCCTCTTGGCCTGCTCGCTGAGCACGGGATACTGCACGAACATCTGGAGCGGGAAATCCACATGGAATTCCTGCTGGCTCTTGAAAGCAATCTTCAATGCCGCCAGGGAATGGCCGCCTAAACGAAAGAAATTGTCCTGGCGGCAGATTCGTTTCAGGCCCAGCGCTTCGGCCCAGGCTTTCGCGAGAACCTGCTCGAACTCGCCGCGCGGATCCTCGCCGGCCTCAGTGGAAATGTTGGACTGGAGCGAAATGGGCGGCAGCGCGTTTCGATCGATCTTTGCATTCGCAGTGAGGGGCAGACTATTCAGTTGGATCAAGTGAGTCGGCACCATGTAACTCGGAAGCGCCGCTTCGAGCGCGCCGCGCAGCAAGTCCGTGTTCACGGAACTGCCCGCTTTGGCTACAAAAAAGGCGGCCAGAATCTTGTCCGCGTGATGGTCCTCGCGCGCCACAACGACGGCCTGCTCGACACCCGGTTGTTCCTCGAGGGTCGTCTCGATTTCGCCCAGCTCGATTCGGAACCCGCGAATTTTTACCTGAAAATCCGCGCGGCCCATGAACTCCAAATTCCCATCCGGCAGGAAACGCGCCAGGTCCCCGGTGCGGTAGAGCCTGCCTTCCTTCCGGAACGGGTCGCTGACAAATCGCTCAGCCGTCAATTCAGGCCGGTTCAGATATCCGCGGACGACCCCGTCCCCACCGATCAGGAGATTTCCGATTCCGCCGGGAGGAACGAGCTGAAGCTGAGAATCCAAGACGTAGACCTGCGTGTTCACAATCGGCTTGCCGATCGGAATGCTGCTTCGCTGTTCCTCGACGCGATACACGGTGGACCAGATCGCTGTTTCGGTCGGTCCATACATGTTGTAAATCTCGCCGTTGAACGATTGGCGGAGGGAAGCGACGAGCGAAGCAGGCAGCGCCTCGCCGCCGACCAAGATTTTTTTCAACTTGCCGAGCGCATTGAGGGACGGCGGATCGGAAGTCAGCGCGCGAAGCAGCGACGGCGTCAATTGAAGATGCGTGACGCCATGCCGGAGGATTTCCGCCGGGATTTTGTCCGAGTTTCCTTCGCCATGAATAACGACCTTGAATCCGCGCGTGAGCGTCCAGAGCAGTTCGAGCCCCGAGATGTCGAAGGAAATGCTGGTCACGGCCAGCCAAATTCCGGGCTCGGCGCCGATGATTCGGTCCATGCCGGCAAAGAAATTGACGACGTTGCGGTGCTCGACCATTACACCTTTTGGCTTGCCGGTCGAACCCGAAGTGTAGATGACGTAGGCCAGATAATTTTTGTTGGCGGAAGGTGGCGCCGCGCCAGGGCTCTGTGCGGCGATCGCTTCGGCGTCGCCGTCGAGCGAGATGATGCGCGCGGGGCTCGCCGGCAGGGCTGCGCGGGTCTTCTCCGTTGTGAGGATGAAACCCAAATGCGAGTCTTCGATCACCAGACCAATGCGCGCGCTGGGGTAGCTGGGATCAATCGGCACATAGGCCCCGCCCGCCTTCAGTAT
>DATNIO010000261.1:0-10699 GCA_035604385.1 Verrucomicrobiia bacterium
TGCGGTTGCGCTCCTCGGCGGTCATTCGTCCGGTGCTGATCCCGGGGGCAACTTTGAACACCCAGATGGTATTCGCGCCGAAGGCATTCAGATAGACGGTAATATCCGCATAGAATCCCACCAGGATGGACGAAACGGTGATGAGCGCCGTGATTCCGATGACCACGCCCAGCACGGTGAGAAACGATCGCAGCTTGTTCTCCCGCAGCGTGTCCACAGCCATCTTCGCGTTTTCGCCGAGCGCTATTCGCATGGATTCCCGGTCAAGTTCACATTTCCTGCCGCAGCGCTTCGATGGGACTGAGGTTCGCGGCCTTGCTCGCCGGATAGATCCCGAAGAACACGCCCACCGCGGTCGACACGCCCAGGGCAATGATCACCGCGGAAATCGGAACGTGCATCGGTACGGGGGTGTTGGCGGCGATAACCAGCGCAAACACGTAGGCCAGGGCGACGCCAATGGCCCCGCCGATCGTGGACATTACAGCGGTCTCGGTTAGGAACTGCAGGAGAATATCGGCGCGGCGCGCGCCCAGGGATTTGCGCAGGCCGATTTCGCGCGTGCGCTCGGTCACCGTCGCCAGCATCACGTTCATAATCACCACGCCGCCAATCACCAGGAATACCGCGACGATCCCGACCATCGAGGCCGCGAGTGCGCCGGTGATTCGCTTGAACAAATCCACCAGGGAGCCGCTGTCCAGGACGCCGAAATTGTCAAGGTCGTTCGGATTCATGTGTCGGCGCGCGCGCATCAGCGTTTCCGCTTCTTCCTGCGTGCGCGACATCCAGTCCGAGCCGCGCGTTTGCACGTTGATCGCCAGGCTGGTCGTACTCGTCGCATAAAACTTCATCCACGTTTCGATCGGAATGTAGATGTAATTGTCCCGCGTCTGGCCCAGCACCGTGCCGATCGGTTTTCCCACACCCACGATTTCATAGGGGCGGCCGTCCACATCGAGTTCCTTGCCGATGGGGTCGACGCCGGGAAAAAGTTTTTCCGCGACGTCCGTGCCGATCAGCGCGACGAGCGACCGGTGTTGATTGTCGGTGTCCGTGATATAGCGCCCTGAGGCGGGTCCCTCGGTCTTCATGTCGCCGATATTTGCCGTCACGCCGTAGATGGTCGTGTCTTCGACGGTCTGGCCGTTGGCCTTGGTGCGGCCCAGAAGATTAGCCTGGGCGCCGACGCGCAGGGCGAGTTTGGAATTGTCGCGCAGGAATACATAGTCGTCCCAGGTGATCGGCTTGTTTCGCCGGGTGGCCTTCACTAACTCGGTCATGTCCGTGATGATCGGAAAGCGCAGAACCAGGAATACATTTGACCCGAGGTTGGCGATGCGATTCTCAACGTACAGATTCACTCCGGAGATCAGCGATACGACCATGATCAGCGTCGAAACGGACAGCACGATCCCCAGCAGCATCAGAAACGAGCGCATCTTGTGCGCGCGCAGCGTTTCCAGCGCCACGCCGATCGGTTCGCGCAAATGATGGATTCGAGGTTTCATGCGCTTTGCGTCACGCCTCTATTCTTTCATAGGCGCAACGCCTGAGAAAGTTACATCGGTTGGGGAATGTCACTGGCAGTGAACCAGTAGTGAGGATATAATTGGAACATGAAGCACCTCACATTTTCCATCATTATCGAAGCTGATTCTGACGGCTACTACGTTTCTTGCCCCGCTCTACAGGGGTGCTACAGCCAGGGAGACACTTACGAGGAGGCCGTCACAAATATCAAAGACGCCATCCGGTTGCACGTTGAGGATCGTCTAGCGGACGGCGAAGAAATTCCCCAGCACGTGGCCGTGAGCCTCTCTACAGTTGAAGTTGTTGTCTAATGCCAAAGCTTCCGCGCCTGACGGCACGTCAGATCCTTGTAGTGCTGGAGAAGGCAGGATTTTCTCTCGCACGGCAGAGCGGGAGCCACATGATATACAAGAACGCCGCCGGCAAGCGCGTCACTGTTCCCTTCCATGCCTCCAAGATTCTTCATCCGAAAATACTGAAGAGCATTCTGCGCGACGCCGACCTTAGCGTAGAAAAACTCCAAGAACTCTTATGATCGTGAATTCGTAAAGGCAACGAATTGCCCCTTGGACTCCGTTTCATACGCTGGTGTGAGCGTCAAGGGCGCCATCAGTTGCTGGAGCGCGTATAGTGGAGTGGGTTCGGCTACAGCAGGCTTTCGATGGCCTTGGAAATATCGTCGTGATTGACGAGGCCGACGATCGTTCTGACCTTCTTGCCGTCGCGGGTAAAGAGCATACTGGTGGGGAGGCCCAGGATTCCGCCGAATTTATCCGCGATGGCGTCGTTGCCCAGCAGGATGGGGTAGCTCATCGCTTCTTTTTGGCCGTTCACGTCGAAGCGCTCTTTTTCGAGGAAGGGTTCGATCGCTTTTTTGCCGTCTTCGTCCATGGAAACTCCCAGGATGGTGAAGCCGCGCGGGCTGTACTTTTGCTGGAATTCGATCATCCACGGGATTTCCACTTTGCAGGGCGCGCACCAAGTCGCCCAGAAATTCACCAGGACCACCTCACCCTTGTACTGCTGGAGGGTGACTTCCTTGTCGTTGAGATCCTTCAGTGTGACAGTTGGAGCATCGGTCGGTTTGGCGGGTGCGCTCGCGGAAGGCACGCCGGCCGCCGGAAATTTGTGGTCAGCCCAGATCATGACGGCGAGCAATGCAACCACACCCACAGCAATAAAGATGCCCTTTTTCATGTTGCGAACTTCTTTCTTGCGGGCTCCAAGTAGAGCCCGCACCCGTTACAGCGCAAACTTATTCAGAAAGACTAGTTTACCCGATAGCCACGTCAGCCGGTTCAAAAAAATCAGGCCGCCGACGAACAGCAGCAGCACGCCGCTCAACACTTCCACGGTATGCAGGTGGCGCCGGAATCGCTGGTAGAAACGTAGAAACTGGTTGATTCCAATCGCGGTGAGCAGGAAAGGGACCGCGAGGCCCGCCGAATACACAGCCAGCAGAAAAACGCCACGAGAAATCGTCTGGGTATTTGCGGCCAGCACCAGGACCGCGGCGAGAATCGGACCGATGCACGGCGTCCAGCCAAAGGCGAATGCGAAACCGAGAAGGAATCCGCTGGTCACGCCGGAAAGCGCGCCGCCGGCCTTGGCTTCTTCTTGCGTTTGGCTGCCGAGATTGTGGAAGCGCAGATCGCGGTTGAGCCAGCGCGTCAGCGACGGTCCGGCAAGGAAAATCAGCGCCACGGAAACCAACTGTACGGAGCCGAAGATTCCGCCGGGGCCCACCGTTTCGGTTCCCGATCTCCGCCAAAGAATCGCGGCGCCAAACGCCAGCACCCCGCCGATTACTAGGCCGGCATTCACTGGCAGCTTAATCAGCCAACCGACCAGGTGCAGGCCGAACAGAACGATGACGGCCCCGGCGATGGGCCCCATCAGTCCCTTATGCTGCAGCAGAAATTGCCCCACGGCGCTCGCCGAAGCGCCGAAGCTGATAAACACTACGGAGAATCCTGAGACAAACGCCAGCGAGGAAGCAAACAGACTGTTGCGCGCCGGCTGGCCGGTGCGAAGCTGTTCGACGCCGATGCCGGAAAGCATCGAGACGTAGCCCGGCACCAGCGGCAGTACGCAGGGCGACAGGAACGAGATGATTCCCGCTACGAAAGCGTAAAGAATCGAAACTTGCATCGGACGAAATTATCTCCGGCGAAGGATGGTGCAAGACAGCCTTTGCAACATTCGATTAGACGGCTGCAGTCCTGCCAACGATTCACCTGTTGTCTATTTTCACATAACTATGCGTTTGCCTGATGGATTTCTTGGCGATCGGTAATTTTGCGTGCGGAAGAGGCGTGTGTCGGCCGTCCCCGGGAACGCCAATCTCCCGATTGGCGTCGCGCAAACCGCCAATCAGGAGATTGGCGTTCCCAGGTCGAAGCGCGACGGTTCGGGACTCTGGAGAGGCTGCTGCTATGTGAAAATGGGCCGGCGCGCGCGCCAATCATTTGCGCTCTCGTAGGAAAACGCGATCCGCAAAAGCGTTGCTTCATCGAAAGCGCGACCGATCAATTGCAATCCGATGGGCAAGCCATCGCGCGTGAACCCGCAGGGAATGGATATCGCGGGCAGACCCGTAAAATTGGCCGGCCGGCACGAGCCGACCAGAGCGCGACGCACGTCGATCTGCTCGCCATCGATTTGCACCGATTGGGCGCCGATGAGCGGAGCGGGAACAGGGACCGTGGGCGCCACGATGGCGTCGACTTCCTGGAAGGCCGCGTCAAATTCAGCGAGCAATTGTTTTCGCACGTCAAACCCAGCCAGATAGCGAACGGCCGGCACATTTCCGCCCGAATCAATTCGCTGGCGCACTTCTTCGCCGTATTCGGCGGAGCGAGACGGAAAATATCCGGCGGTTTGGTGGACATGAAGCGCTTCCGCAAGCGAAATGTCGGCAGCCGCTTCGCGCGTTGCCTTCAATTGCGGAAGGGAAATTTCACGCACGGCCGCGCCGCGCTTTTCCATGTCACGCAAGGCCGCTTCTGTCGCCCGGCGCACTTCGCCGTCCAGCTTTTCCCAATAAAGTTCGCGCGGGCGGCCCAGGTGAAATTTGCGCAGCGGCTTGCGCAGCGCGCCACGGAAATCTTCCACCGGCCTCGGCGAGGAAGTGGGGTCCAGAGGATCGCGCCCGGCGATCAGGCCGAGCAGGAGGGCTGCGTCCGCGACGCTGCGGGCGATCGGGCCGACATGATCGAAGGACGGCGACAGGGGCATGGTGCCAAAAACGCTGACGCGCCCAAAGGTTGGCTTCAGGCCGACGGTTCCGCAAAAGGCGGAAGGGACGCGGATCGAGCCGCCAGTGTCGGTGCCGATGGAAGCCACGCACAGTCCGGCGGCAATCGCCACGGCGGAACCGGCGCTCGATCCTCCCGAAATTCGATCGAGCGCCCACGGATTGTGCACCGGGCCGTAGTGCGCGTTGGCGCCGGTGATCCCGTAAGCAAATTCGTTCAGGTTTGTTTTGCCGAGCAGAATCGCGCCGGCGCGGGCAAGTTTTCTCGCGACGGTGGAGTCCTCTGGGGGCACAAAATCGCGCAGGATTTTTGATCCCGCTGTGGAGCGGATCCCGCGCGTCCAGATGTTGTCCTTGAGCGTGATGGGTATCCCAAGGAGCGGGGCATTGTCGAGCCGCGAGCCACGGCGGCGAAGCAGTTGTTTTTCCGCGCGCCGCGCCGCGGCGAGCGCGTGTTCGGCGGTGACCGTCAGGAACGCGTTGAGCGCAGGGTTCTGCCGCTCGATGCGACGCAGAAACAACTCGGTCAACTCGACGGGGGAAATCTTGCGCTTTGCCAGCAGCGAGGCAAGTTCCTCGATCGTGGCAAACGCGAGCGAGTCATCGTCCTTGTTCTTCATGGCTAGAAGATTTTTTCCTCCCGGCGCAGATTTCCGAATGTTCCGATGTTTGCGATGTTCAGCGACACGCGAAATTGGTTTTCCGTGCGGATCTCTCCGAGCGAAAGGCGCCGGTATTCGAGCGAAATTCCGCAGCAGGATCCGTTATAGGTTACTTCGACAAATTCGTTCTGCAGGACGTTCTGCTTGACGTCATAACCAAAGCCTGCCTGCGCGTTCCAGCCGCGGCGGTTCGTCGCGCCGTATCCCGCCTGCGCCCGAATCTGATTCGCGGGCGGTTGCAACACCGCGTTGAAGGGCGGCGGCCCGGCCGTGTTGTCGATGGAAAACTGCGCCACGGTAAAGTTGAAATTTTCGGTCGGGCGAATTTTCAGAAGCGTCTCCGCCGTGGTAATCCTATGGCGCACCGTGTCGTAATCCAGCCGCACCTCGGCATCGTATTTGCCGCCCGGCGAAATGACGAGGTCGCTGTCTATCGGAGAAAAGCGGCGCGGTTCGTCAGCGAAAGCGAACGGCGTGATCGAATCGAGCGCCTGAAAAACGTTGCGCGTTCCAGGAGTGAGCGCGCCGCCGAAGGTCGGATCGAAGTAATACGCTTGTGATATCTTCCAGGTGACCAGATCGTTCGCCTGGCCGTCTCCCGTGCGGTGAAATAGCCGCTGCGTGATGGAATACACGAAATCGTTCGTGTTCGTAAGCGTTTCATCCTCGTTGAAAAGTATAAAGCGGTCGAATTGATTCACACCGTCCACGTAGTTGTATTCGATCTCCGGGTCGATCGTGTGCTTCCATTTTCCGCCGGCGGTCTGCCAGACCCGCTCAAAGGTAGGAGGACGGAGATCGACGTTCACTTCGCCCGTGGTCCGGAGCAGTGGGTCGCTCACCACGGAGCCCCCAACGAGGTGCGAGCTGTAAAAGGTGGTCCGGGCCGTGAAACTCGTCGTAACACCTAGCCAGGGTCCCCAGCGCAGCGGCACGACGACGCGCGGAGCTATTTCCGAACGCTCCACAAATGCGGGAGTCACAATTCCATGCTGGACGGATTCCACTCCAGTTGTAGGGTTCGTCACCAGGTTTTCATCGTCCCGGTGCACCGCTCCCGCGAACGCTTCCCCGCCAAAATAGATCGGCAGATTTTTCCACGGCGTTTGATCGACCGAGCTGAATCGAGCCTCCGGAGCGCTGCGAACGTCCGCGCTGACTTGCGGCTGGGCGTTCACGAAGTTCTGGTAACTGGTCGCGGCGAAATCGGCGCTGAAGCCGCGAAAATTATTCGTCAGAAAACCTGCGTTGCGCACCTCGGAATTCACGGCTTCGCCGAAGGTTGGCGCAAACGCGAGTTGAAATATCAGGGAGGTCAACTGGTTGACATCCGCAACCGCCCGCCAGCCGTCGCGAAGTCGCGCGTCTAGTTTGAATTGCGCGCTGTGGCCGCCCTGGCTCTCCAGCGCTGTTTCCGGATTGCCCGCGGAATCGAGCACTGGATTTCCCTGAGCGTTCAGCACCGGCTCGGGTAATCCGCGGTCGATCACTCCGAAATATCTCGCCGAAATCGACACGTTCTCCCAGGGCTTGGCGCGAAGTTCTCCGTTTTGCTGCCATCCGCGGCGGCTGAGATAGGCCGCACCGAGAGAGAGATCGGTCCAATCCTTGGGCGCCCAGTAATAGCCGTCACCAAAGACGAATCCCTTGACCGAAGTGTCTGCGAATTCCGGTATCAAGAATCCGGATTTTCGCAGCGTGCGCCCCGCAGGAACCGACGCGTACGGGAAATACAAGAGCGGGAGACGGAACAACTGGAAGTTGGCGTTGAGCATGGCGACCGTACGATCCACGTGCAGCGTGGCATGAGTCGTGGAGAACTTCCAGCTGGGCTTGTCCGGAACGCAGACGGTCAGCCAGGCATGCTCGATCCAATAAGTCTGCGCGTCGAGCCGCCGCACTTCCCGCGCTTCAAAGGTCAGCGGATTCCGCGAAATCAGAATGTTTGCGTTCGGTTTGTGTTCCACCATGACTTCGCCGCGCACGTGTTCGAAACGGCCTTCTCCGCTTTGCACGTTGAAATCGGCGGATTCCGCCGTGAGGTGTTGCGTGTCCACATCGAACAGCACGTGGCCATTCGCCGTGGCCATGTACGTCTTGGTGTTGTACTGCACGTGGTCGGCGCGCAAGCGAAGGTTCTTATACTGGATTTCGACCTTGCCGTCGGCGAAGTAGAGGTCGCCTTCCTTGCGTTGCTGTTCGGCTTCGAGGCGCACGCTGGCCTCGCCCGATGAGGGCGGCGGAATGATTTCCTGGGCGGCAGCCCCACGAAGCCCAAAGAGACTCACGATCAAAGCGAGAAGGACGCGCCCCCGGACCGCGACACCGAATTTATGAACGAGTCTCATGAGTTGGCGCCGCAAATAATTCCAGCGGGCTCCAAGTAGAGCCCGCATCCGTGATCAGGAGAAGGAAGAGCCTGTAAGGGCATGGTTGAAAATAGCTCGTTAGCCTAGCATTCCCTCTGAAGGCTTACAATCATCCAGCGTGCTCCTCACTTTACCAAAAACGCTCAGGGCGGAAGTAGAACCTGCGCCCGCGTCGGTCAAAGTGCTCGGGCCGCTTTCGCTAGCTATAGATTGCGATTGGCGGGCGCGGGGCTGCCTGGGGTATCCAATTCGTGACAGATCGATGCAAATCTTTTCGCGGCGGCGCGTTGCTGATAGAATGTCCGCGACTCCCGACTTCCGTTCGGCGAGACGTCCGCAGCGCAAAACGGAACGGTGATAAAAACTTGTCAGCATTGCGGCGCCGTCAACGGCGACCCGTCTGATTTATGCTGTTTCTGCGACGCCCCTTTGGGCGGCCTCGGACGATCGTCGGCCTCGCGCCGAATTGCCACTGCTACCGAAGGAAATCTGGCCGTCGAGCCGGAATGGCGGCGTGAAGTTTCCAGCAGGCTTCAGGATTATCGAGCCCGCCGCCGGGGCGGTGCGTCCGCCGAATTGCAATCGGCTCTGCCCTTCGAATCCGATCCCTCGCGCCCGCTCGAATCCTCCCGTGCAAGGACGGAGTTTGCCTCGCCGGCGCCTGCCAAGAAGACAGTTGGCTCGCGCGCGCATCGCAACGAGCGATTCGAAATATCGATTCCCAATCTGGAGACTGCCGCAGTAGGCAGCCATGCCCGCTGGCCGGTTACTTCACCGCCCGGCGCAGATTTATCGCATGCGCCCATGTTTTCCGTGGCTTCGCTTCCGGAGCGCCGCAGGGCGGCGATCGTGGACGTGGGGCTGCTGCTGTTTAGTTACGGTGGAATGCTCGCGCTCTTTACAGTTCTGGGCGGACATATCGGTTTTAACAAGCTGGACTTGTCAGTGGCAGGGGCTACGCTGGCGCTTTTCTACGCCCAATATTTCGCGCTCTTCACGGTTTTCGGCGGCTCGACGCCGGGCATGATGCTGCGCGGCTTGCGGGTCGTCAGCTTTACCGGCGGCGTACCCACGTCACGCCAAATGGTTTGGAGAAGCTTTGGTTATTTAATCTCCGCGGGAACCTGCTTTCTGGGTTTTGTGTGGGCACTTTGGGATGAAGATCAACTTTGCTGGCAGGACCGCATCTCACAGACGTATCTCACGCCGATAGAGAAGATTACGCCGAACTGAGCCCGTAGCGCCTCCGTGCTGCGAAGCATGCAAGTCCCTATAGGCAACCCTCCGAGAATCGCCGCGCGTCAAGTAGGTTAGTCGTGCTATCATAATTAGGATTTAATCTTCGTGGATGAGGCCAATAACAACGATGAGCCGCCTCGCTAGAATATCCGTTGTCACACTTTCCGTGGTCGTGTTTCTTTACGTCGGTCTGGGCTATGTGCTTGGCAAGACCACGGACGACAAGTCTTACCGATCCTTAAGCGTGTACGGCGAGGTGCTGCAGCACATCCAGGAAGACTACGTGGATGAGCCCAACATGGCCGTCGTGACGTCCGGCGCCATGCATGGACTTCTCGAATCGCTCGATCCTCTGTCCGGCTACCTGAGCCCGCGCGAGTATGCCGACTATCGCGACCGAACCAAGAATGCCGTGCACGGCGAAACCGGCATGACCGTATCGAAGAAGTACGGCTACATCGTGGTTGTCTCGGTCGTTCCGGACGGCCCCGCTGGGAAGGTCGCCCTGCGCAGCGGCGAAATTCTGGAATCAATTGGCGGATTCGCAACGCGCGATATGTCCGTCGGGCAGGCCAACGCACTATTGCAGGGCGCTCCCGGAACTCCCGTCAAAGTGGCTGTGATCCGGCGCGGGAAGACGGAACCACAGGAAGTCAGCATCAACCGCGCGGTGATCGGCCCGGAACATGTTGTGGCGGACCGCGTCGGCGACGATGTGGCATACATTCGCCTGCCCGCGCTCGAACCTTTGGATGTTTCGGAACTGCATGACAAACTGGCGCAATTCGACAAGCAGGGCGTGCACAAATTGCTTCTCGACGTGCGCGAATGCACGCGCGGAGACGTCGCCGAAGCCGTTGTGGCCGCGCAACTTTTCCTGACTTCCGGGAGGATTGCCTCGCTCGAAGGGCAAACCGTGTCACGCAAGGATTTCGATGCCGAGCCGGACAAGGCTGTATGGCACTCCGCAGTGGACGTCTTGATTTCGCCGAGCACTTCGGGCGCGGCGGAAGTTCTTGCCGGAGCGATCAAGGGCAATAAGCGCGGCGATCTGGTTGGAGAGCGCACTTTCGGCGCCGCTTCCGAACAAAAAATTATTCCGCTCGATGATGGCGGAGCGCTGATCCTTACGGTCGCGTTTTATTCCACGCCTGACGGCAAATCCATCGTGGAGGACGGAGTGTCTCCCACGGTGGAGGTGCGTCCCAAGACGGTCGATCCATCCGCTGAACCATCCGATTTGGAGGATGAGGCCCCGCTCGGTCCCGGCCAGCTGCCCAAAGCGGACGACCCGGTTTACAACAAGGGTCTCGAACTGCTCAAAGGTGGCGAGGCCCAAAAGGCAGCCTGAAGTGTGAATCGCCGACCGGACTCGCTCGGCCAACTCGCTGCTCAAATTTTCCCTCTGCGTTCCATCCCATTTTTCTTGCTTGCGGCCGCGCTATTGCTCGCGGCAGGCTGCAAGAAAAAATCCGCGCCCGCGTCAAGCGCGGCGATCCGAAACATTACGCGTGAATTTGTGTTTGCCGCGCGAAACGCCAGCGGCGGCCGCGCCGAAGTGGGCATGCGGCCCGAGTTCGCCGCGCGCCAGCCGGGCAAACAGCAGGCGCTCGTCGCCGATCACATTTACATTACCGTGC
>DATNIO010000262.1:0-5071 GCA_035604385.1 Verrucomicrobiia bacterium
AACTCGCGAACATCAGGGCGTCGTCGCGTTCGTTTCCTCCTCGCCGGTCGCGAGTTTTTACGACCTGTTGAAACCGCACCCGGCAGGGAGCGCTCCCGGATTGCTGGTATTACTCGATGGCGTGGAAGATCCGCAAAACCTCGGCGCCATCGTTCGCACTTCGCTCGCGGCCGGAGCGCAGGGCGTCGTCATTCCCGAACGGCGCGCCGCCGGGCTTACGGAAACCGTGGCGCGCGCATCCGCCGGGGCCCTCGCGCACTTGCCGGTGGCGCGTGTCACAAATCTTTCACGCGCGATGGAGGAAATGAAGGAAGCGGGCTATTGGCTTGTGGGACTCGACGAACGCGCCGAACAGCTCCACACCGAAGTGGATTTCAAAGTCCCAGTGGGAATCGTTCTGGGCGGCGAAGGCAAGGGATTGCACGCTCTGGTGCGCGAGCGCTGCGATTTCCTGGTTTCCATTCCGACTACGGGGCCGGTGCGCGCACTCAATGTATCCGTCGCCGCAGGAATAGTTCTCTTCGAGGTAGTCCGCCAGCGCGGAAAGCAGCCACAGATGAACACAGATAAACACTGATAAAAGCAAACCAAAAGAAATGAACAGAAAACAAATGATCGACCACCATTTCATGCCACCGCTAATCTAATTCCTAAAAAGAAATCATTTTCTTTATCAGTGTTTATCTGTGTTCATCTGTGGTTTCAAAGCTTTTTCTACTTGTCGTACTGGATCATCGTAAAGACGTCGATTCCCGGCAGTCTTGCGCGGCCGTTCAGGAACGTGAGTTCGACGGCGAAGGATGCGCCGACCACTTTTCCGCCCAGCTTGCGCACGAGTTCCACGGTCGCCGCGGCTGTTCCTCCTGTAGCGAGCAGGTCATCGCTGATGAGTACGCTATGGCCGGGCTTGATCGCGTCCTCGTGAATTTCAAGCGTATCGGCGCCGTATTCCAGCTGATAGGTTACAGAAACAGCCTTCGCCGGCAGCTTCTTGGGTTTCCGGACGGGAACGAACCCCGCTTCCAGCCGGTACGCCAGCGCCGGGGCCAAAATAAAACCTCGCGCCTCGATGCCGACGACAGCGTCCACTTTTTTGCCCGCATAGTGGCCGCAGAGCTCATCGACAAGGCTGTGGAACGCGCCGGCGTTTTTCAGCAACGTCGTCAGATCGTAGAAAAGGATTCCCGGCTTCGGATAATCGGGAACCTCTCGAATGAATTCCTTCAAATGGTTCATTCCGCTTGCTCCGCCTTTCCAAATGAATTGCTGTTCTTAAGTAGATCGCGCTCGCTGCAGACCGTACCTCTGCCTGATTTCATTCATCGCGTTCGATGGAGAACACGTTCGCATATTCCCGCAGAATATCCGCGTCGAGTTCGTCCACCCGGTCCACGCCAGCCAGGCGCGGGCCGCGCCGCAATGCGTTTTTCAGCGCAGCCATCTGATCCGCGTTGCCGATGACATAAACTTCCACGCGCCCGTCGAACAGATTCCTCACGTATCCGCCCACACCCAGACTTGCTGCTGTTCGCTCGGCGAAAAAGCGGAACCCGACTCCCTGCACCATGCCCGACACGTAAAATCGCTTGGCCTGCGTTTCCACGGCAACACTTCACGCCCAGACTTGTTTTTGCAGCCGCGCGATTGTAGCAAAGGTACAGCGCCCGCGATACACTGATGACTGCCACGGGAAGCAGCACACTGGATTTTTCACGAGTCCATGCTGCAAAATACCGGCGGATTGCATCCAACACTTGGAAGTAGATTTCATGATCCAAAGATCAAATCTCCTGGCCGTGTGTTGCGCGCTCTCTCTGTTTCTCGCCGCCGCGCCTGCTTCACTGCGCGCGCAGGGCGCCGGGCCGATGGTGCCGCCTGAATCCACGAAGTTTCCGGCGCCCCCGCCACCCAGCAAGCCCGACCCTCCGACGCTGCCGCCCGACGAAATCATCCGCCGTTTCGCGGCAAAAGAAGATGAAATGGTCCGCGCAATCAAGGGTTACACTTTTCAGAAAGATGTGCGCATCCAGGAGATCGGCTCCGACAACAAGCCCGCCGGACAGCTCGAAATCGTCACACAATTGCGGATTACTCCGGACGGCAAAATGTATGAGAAGCCGGTGAGCCGGCAGCCATCGACGCTCCACACTCTCGATCTTCAGAGGGGAGATTCCGATCTTCTCGCCCCGACGCCGATGTTTCCGCTCACGACTGCAATGCTACCGAAATATGAAATCATCTATGGTGGGAAGCAGGCGCTCGATGAGCTGAGCACGTACTTTTTCACCATAAAACCGCGCGCCTTGGAACGCGCCCACGCCTATTTTTCCGGCGTGGCCTGGGTAGACGTGCAGGATCTGGTCATCGTGAAGACCATGGGCAAATGGGTCACCGAAACCGGCGACGTCACGGCTTCCGACCTACCGTTTACGGTTTTCGAGACCTACCGCCAGCAGGTCGGCAAGAATCTGTGGTTCCCCTCATACTCGCGCTCGGATGAAACGCTCCAGTCCGGCGTGCCGATCCGCGTGATCGTCAAATGGTCCGATTTCACGCCGCAGGCGAGCGCGCCGGCGCCGGACTCACCGGCCTCAGCGAACCCACCCGACAACAAAGGAACTCCTTAGTTCCAACGGCGCGGAACTACAGTCAATCAATTTTCAGACTTGTGCCGGAGCGTGGGCCGCTCGGGTTCCTCCGGCGTTTTTTCCTGAGGCGTCTTATCTTGCGGTGATTCGCTGGGCGGCGCAGCGGGAGCTTTCGGCGGCTGCAGGATCCACTGGAATCCTCCGTCATAGTCGACCTTGGCCATCGTTAGTTTTGTTTCCGGCGGAGCGATCGCCGGAAGGGCCGCCTTCAAGAAATTGACAAGGCTTGCGGTGTCGGACTTCTGGCTCTGCCCCTCCGCGGCCAGCGTCACGGACTTCTCCTGAATTTCATTCGCCGCGCGGATTTTCGTCAGGCGCGAATCATTCTGCTGGATCAGGTCGAGAAGTTCGGGCTCGCCGTTGGCGCGGTTCTCCGGCGGATAGCGAACCTCCATAAACGTTTTTGGCTTGCCTTTCTCCGGAGGATAAAGCTGGTTGTAGCTCGGGCGCAGGACGCGCGTCCGCCAAATATCGTTGCCCAGGGCGTCCTGCTCGATGTGGTAGTCGATGGCCCACGCCTCGGGGCCGTAATCCCGCACGAATCCAACGAGAACGATGCGAATTAGCGGTTCATCCTCGCGCAGATTAATCTTGTGGTGAAGCATTCCGGCCAGCACGCGAACGCGCTCGAGCACGGCGATGCCGATGGACTCGATGTCGCTCGCGCGAAAAGCCGCGTCTTTCTGCCCACTGGTATTCAGAGCCGCGGCGATGAGGCTGTGGAATTCGTTATCGAGCCGTATGGGCTTGTCCTTGGAATCCGGCTGCACCCACTCGACCGCCCCGAGCATCACCCCAATGCGCTCCGCGGAAAGGATGGCTATCTCCGGAGTATGCGAACCCGCCTCGCCGTGCGCGTCCGTCGCCGCCACAATGATTGCATCCTTCGCCGCGCAAATCACCACTCGCCCCTCGGCCAGATTCACCGCAACTTCCTGATCGCCAGACTCCTGAGCGAACGCGGGCGCCGAAAGCAACCACGGATGCACACAGATGAACACGGATAAGAACAAAAGAAGTGAAGGGAAAGAAAATCCAAGGTTGCGATTCCGTGTCGCCATTGTTGAAATCCCGAAAACAGAAATCTCTTTCTTTATCCGTGTTTATCCGTGTGAATCCGTGGTTCTAAAGCTTTTTCTTTCCGCGCGATGGCCTGCAGAGCCGTGAAGGCCACGACGTTCGCGACGTCCTCGGCCGAGCAGCCGCGCGAAAGGTCGTTCGCCGGACGGTCCAAGCCTTGCAGGATCGGGCCAAGCGCTTGCGCGCCGCCCAGCCTCTCGACAAGCTTGTAGGCGATGTTGCCGGAATCGAGGTCCGGGAAGATCAGCACGTTCGCTTGTCCGGCCACGGTCGAGCCCGGCGCTTTTGAATTTGCCACTCGCGGGACAAGCGCCGCGTCCACCTGAAGTTCACCGTCCGCCGCAAGTTCTGGTACGCGCGCCTTCAGGATACGTAGCGCTTCCCTGACTTTTTCGACGCGCGCGTGGCGCGCCGACCCTTGGGTTGAGAAAGAGAGCAACGCGACGCGCGGCTCCGCGTCGAGTATTGCGCGCGCATTTTCCGCCGTAGCGCGCGCGATTTCGGCAAGTTCCTCGGGATTGGGGTCCGGCACGACTGCGCAATCGGCAAAGAGGAGCGCGCCGACAGTTCCCACGTCCAATCCCGGCCGCTCCGGAATAATCATGACGAAGAAACTGGAAACCAGCTTCGCCTCCGGCGCAAGGCCGATCGCGTGCAGAGCCGCGCGCACGGTCTCGCCAGTCGTGTTCGCCGCGCCTCCCACGGTCCCTTCGGCGTCCCCGGCGGCCACGCTCAACGCCGCGAAATAAAGCGGGCGCCGCGCGATATCTCTCGCTTCGTCGAGCGTCGTGCCGCGCGAGCGGCGCCGTTCGTAATAAATCTGGGCATACGCCTCCGCGCGCGGGTTCGTTGCCGGATCCTCGATCGCGACACCCCCCAGCGCCACATGCAAATCCGCGGTGATAGAACCGATGATTTGCTTCCGGCCAAGCAAAGTGACTCTCGCGAAGCCTTCCCGCGCGATTGCCCCCGCAGCGGAAACGATGCGCGGGTCTTCGCCCTCCGGCAGCACGATACGCTGAAGATGCGAACGCGCCCGATTCTTGATTTTCTCAACCAGTGTCATCACAAGCCCAAGTTATCACAGGTTCGCGCAAGATCGGCGCGAAGTCACTCCCAATCGTTTTTCAGGAGCAATTCCTCAATCCGGTAAGCGTGGAACATGTCATGCATCGCCAAATGGCGAAACATGATGAATACGGAATAGTGCGTGTACTCTCCATGCTCGGCTCTGCGTTCCCAATCCACCGGTGAAAGCGATTTCAATCGTTCCACGAGGTTCCGCCGGTCGCGTGAAAATCGCGCCATGGCCTCGTCCAAGTTCAATTTCAACAGAGCGTCTT
>DATNIO010000263.1:0-4292 GCA_035604385.1 Verrucomicrobiia bacterium
CATGATCCAGCTGGGATGCTTCAATCCTTCGTCGGGTCCAACCGGCACCTGAGTGGACAGGCCTTCTCCGTGGGTGAACACCGGGGCGCAGATTAGGGTGGAGAACTGGGAATCGATCAGAACTTGCCGGCTCACAATCACGAACGTCCGGTATTGCTTGGGATCGCCGCCGGGCCGGTACACGCGATAGAGTTCTCCGCGCTTCATACGAACTCCATGCGGGCCTTCATTCGGCTTCGCCAGGCGCCTGGTATTCCATCACCTCCGCGGCCTCGGCGTTAAGCCGTTGAGCGGCGGTGTTGATCCGTTCGAGATCGCGAGCCTGCACGGCCGCACGAGCCCGTTCCCGCAAAAACTCCCGCAGGACGCGCTCAATAAAGGCCGAACGCGATTGCTTGGATCCGGCCAGGCGATCAATGGCGGTCAGGATGTCGCCTGAGAGTGTGATAGAAGTCTTCTCTTTCATACCACTATTATACTACTAACGGGCAGAGTAGAATAGAGTGCTAGAGTAAGTGCCATGACCGGAAAACAACAAAGTTGAGTCGCTGCTGCATAAGTTACCCGACAACTGTTCGCTCGAAGACATCCAGTATCACCTTTATGTGTTGGAACAGGTGCGGCGTGGGCTGGACGAAGCTCGAAACAGCGGCACGCTTTCCCAAGAAGAAGCGGAAAAGCGGCTCGGCAAATGGCTCACCGAGTAGTCGCCCCGCTCAGCCAAAGAACGGCTTGAATGAACCACCCGCCGAGCTTCGCGGCCGCGGGGCGTCAGCTCTCGTAAAAATTCTTGCCCCTCCACGTCAACTCCCACTTGGGTTCGCTGGCGCGCCACGCAACTTTAAACCGCTGCGCATTGATGGGGTCTCGCTGATCGCTCGGAATTTCGACGATTGCGATGGGTCCGGTCATGTTCCGTTGAAAGCCGTACATTATGACTTCCTCGATGGCCAGCGCAAGGATGCTGAAAACGCGCTCGATGTATTCACCTAGCGGCTCGCCTCCAATCGACGGATCGACCATCGTAACCACCCCATCACAAAAGGTGTACTTGACATTCGCAAGATTCCAACCTTCCACCCGAAGCTTCCTGTACTGCTCGACGATATCGAGTAGGAGCGGTCGTAGCTTTCTGAGGTATGCCACGAGCTCTGGATGCCTGGCCTCGTTGCGTTCGCAGTCCTTGACAAAACGCTGCTCGCGATCAGCCATATGCTCGACATTGATCCCAAAAAACTTCATTGTTAGGGGGAGGTTCTTGACGATGGCATCAGCCATCTCAAGAAAGCGCACCGCGTACGAGCGGAGGGGACCGTCGATGCGCTCAGTGAGCAGCGGATCGACCTGGGCCTTCTTGACAATCGTGCCCTTCTGGAGGGCCTGTTTGTGATTTGCGATCAGCGTTCGAATAGCCACCAGAGTTTTCCGTAGTTCAAGGGCTGCGCTTAACGTGCCGCTGAAATGCTCGTCGAACGCATTCTTGTCCGGCGGCGACGCGAAGGCGTTCCTCGCCATTTCCATTAGCCCGAGAAAGACTCTTGCGATAAAGGGCTCTCCAGTTCCCTCCATTCGCAGATCTAGTGTTTCGAACGGCGGAGGAATCTCCAGCGTCGCTGCCATGTTGCTCTGCCTTTCAATGGTCGCGGGCCATTTCTCGAATTCCGGTCGAGTCACCTTCATGACCATCGAAAGTTCAGCATCGTCTACCTGCATGGTGCGGGGCGGCTCACCTTTTGTGAACCACACCAGCAAGCCGATCAACGGAATCTTACCTTTCTTTCGGATGACGCCGCCGTCCTGCCACGGGATATAGGTCATAGTTGCAAGTTCCTCCTTCGACGCTTTATCCCTGATCCGAATAATCGGGTTTTGCTTGGGCGGCGTCACGGATGGCGGCTCGTAGCGAACCAATCGTCTCTCGGTGTTGTACTGGTACGTGCCTAAACCGTGGACGATGGACGAAGTCCCCTCCAGAAGCACCGAAAACGGGGGGATGCTAGGGCGTCGCGGGTACAACGCGAGATGCGAGAGCAAGTGGGTGAAAAGCCTGTTCAGCGAAAATGCGCCATCTTCACGAGCAACCAAGAAAACATAGCAGGGAGGGATGACGAACTCGTCGTCTGCGGCGACGGCGAGATCACCCATATTCCGCGTGCCGACGAATTGCACGGTATAGTTTATGACGCCAACATCCAGCAGGACGATCATGTCGGGGCGATGAGCTGTTTCGTACTTCTCATTCAGTTCCACACAATGTTCGGCCAGTTTTGTGAGACTGATGTCCGATCCGAAACCTAGAATTATTCCGAGAGTGCCCGTTGTCGTCAGCGTGCTTTCGGTCGCCTTCTGATCCATCCCACTGATCGGGCGCTTTCTTAGCCGCTTGACCTCCTCGATCTTTGCAAAAGCTTCTTCAAGCTGGCCCTTGTTGAGCACCGACTTTACCTCCATGATCGCAGCGACCGCATCGGCGGAGACGATCTGGTTGGCACCGTCGTACTTGTATACAGGACTGGATTGCTGATCGTAGATAATGACGTCCTGATGATTGCTCATCTGGTTGTCGACGTCGATCACGAACCCTTTCGTTGCGTGGAAGCGCTTCGGCAAGTGACCGTTCAAGAAATCCCTCACTTTGTCTTCGGTCTCACCGCCCTTTTCCCCGGAATGCGAGATCGTCTCGCGTATGTGCTCGAAATCATCGCGAAGCTTTTTGGCGGCGGTGGAAATCAGTCCTGCGATCGTGCTTTTTTCAGTCATGGAAGTACAGAGATCGTCCGTTGGGAACCGCTCGCTTTGCGAGCGGCTCCGCTGCCTCAGGATGACAATTCTTGTATTGGCTGAGGGCGGCGGCCAGGACGCGGCTCATGGGTCTCCTGATTCTGCTATGCAAAGATTCTGGTGCGCGAAACTGCTTCCTTGGGGAAAGTTCGGGGCCCTACAGCTGGGGGAAGAAGAAATGTACTCCGGGGAGTCCGCGGCGTCAAGGGCGGCGGACAGGAGTATCGGCCCTACCGTCGGCCCCCTGCGGGGCCCCGGTCGGGTCTGAGGGTTGGCGGCGCAGCTGAAGGAGCGCCCTCCAAATCTGTCGAAGCAGGCTGAAAAACTCGCCTTCACATCCGTCTTGAAGGGGCGCGGCTTCCGGCCGCGCGCCCCGCCTTAGATTCGAGCCAGGCCCCGCAGGGAACCGATGGTCTAAAGCAAGCACGAATAGAACAGCCCCGGTAATCGGCCGGGGCTGCAATTTTGGTACTGAACGCCGCCTGCGAAGCATCTCTAGGATAACTCTGCCAGCGGCGTTCAAACACATTTACTTTTCGTCGCGCGTGAATGGCGACCTAAATCGGAGATTGGTCCCGAATTGGGAGCGCCGCCACCGTCACGCGGACAGGAATGTCCGCGCTACACGCTATTTGGGTGGCTGCAACAGGTGCCAGGCTTCGCGATACCCATCAAGCTTTCCCTTCTGCGGCCGCCCCTTGGGCGTAAACAGCAAATTCATCCGCCCAATAACGTCCCGGATCGGGATCACGAACCAGCTGTCCTCGGGCACGACGTGGACAATGATGAAGTCGATCTCCGTCGGAAGATACGTAACCCAACGCCCTCGGCTGCGCCGTTGCGCCATAGCGCGGTACAGGGTCCCCAGAAAAGACCGCGTGGATTTCACCTGGACGCGCCACAGTTTGTCCCCTTCCGGCCAGCCCCGGCTGATCAGGATGAAGTCAAAGCGCTCTCCCTCGCTATAAGGCCTGGCCACGCCAAAACCCAGACTCGCAGCCCTGTAAACGAACGCGTATTCCGAAAGCTCTCCCCGGCACTTGGTCGTGTTCCACCGCCGCCGGGCAGTCTTTCGCTCTGACGCTGGGGAGCGTCGGCGCGGAGAGCTGCGTTTTGGCATTAGGCGGTGAAACGATGAAATAGAAAGGCGCAAGCTGAGAGCTTGCGCCTTTTTTTTGGAGATTATTGCTCTATTTTTAGAATATCAGATTTGATGGGGTAACTATGACATGGTTTCGAGATTTATTTTGTGATTGTAATCAGCGGGTTGACGGGAAAAGCTCGAGTTGGGGGGCTTGACAAGATTTTAGGGAGTTGGCTCGGGGGACGGGCGCGACGCCCTTCCCTCGAGCCTTTGTGGTTAGTGTTGAATTTCAAAGATCATGCCGGAGCCTTGAGTTCCGCCTGCTTGAGTGGTTCCGTACATGTTTCCGGCGGAGTCGAGAATGAGATCGCCGGTGGGATGGAATCCGTCGCCGCTCTTGCCGAAGTCGTGGATTACTTTGTACGTC
>DATNIO010000264.1:0-18140 GCA_035604385.1 Verrucomicrobiia bacterium
GGTCGCCGTGAATTGCTGTGTACCTGCCACCAGGATGGTGGGAGTGGCCGGAGTCACCGCGATTGACGACAGTGTCGCCGCCGTCACCGTCAACGTCGTCGAGCCCACCACAGCGCCGCTCGTCGCACTGATCGTCGACGTCCCCACCTTCACCGCCGTGGCCAAGCCCGCCGCGTTGATCGTCGCGTTCGCCGGCGTTCCGGATGACCACGTCACGCTGCTCGTCAAGTTCTGCGTCGAGTTGTCGCTGAACGTCCCAGTCGCCGTGAATTGCTGCGTCTTCCCTGCCGCTACCGACGGGTTCGCCGGCGTTACTGCGATCGACGACAGCACTGCCGCCGTCACCGTCAGCGTCGTCGATCCCACCACACTTCCGCTCGTGGCACTGATCGTAGAAGTACCTATCTTCAGAGTTGTGGCCAAGCCGGCGGCGTTGATCGTCGCGATTGTTGTCGTACCGGACGCCCACGTCACGCTGCCCGTCAGGTTCTGTGTCGAGTTGTCGCTGAATGTTCCGGTCGCCGTGAACTGTTGCGTCTTTCCCGCCGCTACCGATGGATTCGCCGGCGTTACTGCGATCGATGTCAGCGTCGCGGCCGTCACCGTGAACGTCGTCGAGCCCACCACAGCGCCGCTCGTCGCACTGATCGTCGACGTCCCCACCTTCACCGCCGTGGCCAAGCCCGCCGCGTTGATCGTCGCGTTCGCCGGCGTTCCGGATGACCACGTCACGCTGCCCGTCAGGTTCTGCGTCGAGTTGTCGCTGAACGTTCCGGTCGCCGTGAATTGCTGCGTCTTTCCTGCGGCCACCGACGGGTTCGCAGGCGTTACCGCGATCGATGTCAGCGTCGCGGCCGTCACCGTCAACGTCGTCGAGCCCACCACAGCGCCGCTTGTCGCACTGATCGTAGACGTACCCACCTTCACCGCCGTAGCCAAACCAGTAGCGTTGATCGTTGCGTTGGCCGGCGTTCCGGATGCCCACACCACGCTGTTCGTCAGGTCTTGGGTCGAGTTGTCGCTGAATGTCCCGGTCGCCGTGAACTGTTGGGTCTTCCCCGCGGCCACCGACGGGTTCGCCGGCGTTACCGCGATCGAGGACAGAGTGGCCGAAGTAGCGGCGGTCAAGCGGAGATGGAAAGCAGTTCCACCGTCGCCGAGGACTGAGGAAATCATGAAGTAATACGTCGTGCTGGCGGTGGCGGTGAACGAGACCTGGGACTGCAGGACCTGGGTCGGTCCGGTGCCGGCGTTGTCGTTGCACGCGACCTGCGTGAACGCACCTGGAGTGCCGGTCCAAACGGAAAGGATCGTATCGTCGAGGCTGGTCAGAGTGTCCGCAGTCACGGGAGTACCGCTGGTTGGCGTCAAGCTGTACCAGACGCTGTTGGCAATGCCGCCATTGGCAGCCCCAGCGGGCGCGCAGAGAGGCGTCGGATCAGCATGGCCACCGGTGTTGATCGTAGCGAGGATTGAGTTGACGCTGTTGCTGTAAGGCGTGCCGGCAGGCGGAACGACCGTAGCGTTGGCCCAGTCATCGTTGGCTGGCGGGGCGCTGGCGAAATCGAGTCTGAACGTGAGAGTCCCGCCCGCTCCGCTCACACTTGCGTCGGTCAACATCAGGAAGTAAGTGGTCCCATTGGTAACGTTGAATCCGACGAAGGATTCAGGGGTCGTTCCCGGAATCCCGGCATTGTTGCAAGCGACGGCCGTGAAACTTCCTGTCGTGCCTGTCCAGACCGAAAGGATGGTGTTGTAGCTGCTGAATCGCGTGTCGGCCACCACTCGTCCACTCGCCGGGGCGACAAACTTGAACCAGGCGCTCCTGGCCTTGCCGCTGAGCGTAGCTCCGCCCGGGGCGCACGCGGGCGCTGGGTCAGCGAGCCCGCCAGTGTTGGCCGTAAACATAGTGGTGTCTTGGGTCACGCGGAAGGGATTGGGAGTAGTGATCACGGTTGTTGCGTCCGCAAAATTGTCGTTCGTGCCGGTGGGCGCTTGCGAGACGATCAGGGTCTTCGGCTCGCTCGTGCCCCCTCCCGCGGGATTCGTCACGGTGATCGAAGACGAGCCGGCCGTGGTGAGGTCCGTGGCGGGAATCGAGGCCAATAGTTGAGTGGCGCTCACAAACGTGGTGAGGCGCGCGTTGCCGTTCAGATTCACCACGGATCCCAGCACATAATTGTTGCCGGTCACGGTGAGCGTGAATGTGGGCCCGCCGATCGCGACGATTTCGGGAGCGATCGTGGTGATGGTGGGAACCACCCCAGTTCCACTCATGGGGATGTCAATTTTCGCTGTGGTTCCGTTTGAGAACGTGAATTCTAGAGTCGCAGTTTCCTGTACGTTGATCAGCGAAGGATTAAACGTAATCCCAAAACTGCAGGAAATATCCGAGGCGAGCATGAACGGTCCGGCGGACGGAGTGCACGCTGCGCCGCCATTTGTCGGTGCGGCGATGGCGAAGTCGGCCGAGTTCGCCGACGAAAGAATGCTGACGGTGGTGACGGCGAGCGGCGGAGCTCCGGAGCCAAAATTGAACACCGTGACATTAATAAGCGGGAGCGGCGCGATTCCCTTTGGAACGGAACCAAATGCGATCGGATTGGGAGAAACCGATGCGATAGGCCCATTCACTTCCCCTTCCAGAAAAATAGATGGCTCGCCATCGGCGTCGTCATCGCTGACGGTGAGCGTAGCGAACCGGCTACCCTGCTGTGTTCCGATCGGTGTGAAAATTACGCCAAAAAAGCAGGACGCGCCCGGCGCGATGGATGTCCCCGTACCGGTGGGCGCGAAGGCACAGATCGGCGACCCGCTGGTCGGCGCCACGACATTGAAATCGCCTGCGTTTGTGCTGCCTTTGGTAGCGGAGCCGGCGGACAGGATCAGCGTTGCCCCGCCAGACGTGCCGCAGACACCCGGAGCCGTTGCTATCACGCAGTTCATCAACTGGACGTTCATGACCGCGCTCGACCCGCCCGCATTCAGGGCAGGAAAAAAGACGGAGGTTGGATTAAAAGTAATCTCCGGAGTACCGTTCGCAGCAATTACGAAATTGAAAGATTCCGCAGCTCGCCCGCCTCCGGGCGTGGGATTGAAAACCGTGACAGGCGCGCCCGGGGATGCAACCGGGGCAGTGAACTCGGATCCATCCACAATGACGGTAAGCGTTTTGCCGTTGTTGGAGGCCGTCCCGAAATTTTCAAAGCCGTTGATGGTCAGCTCGGTGCCGTTCACAAAACCTGTTCCGGTGAGGGTAAACGTTACGGGCTCGGCAACAATCCCGGGACTGACAGTGGAAGTGACACCGGTAAAGTCAGGGATTGGATTCATCACCGTGAAGGGCAAGGTGCCCGCCGAGACGCCCAACGGATCAGTCAGGCCAATGCCAACCACAGTGCCGTCTGTCAGAAGGCTCGAAGGCACGCTTACGGTCAACTGCGTAGTGCTCACAAACGTAGTGGTCATTCCCGTCGGGATGAAGGCGAATTGACCGGTGCCAACGGCTACCTGTGTGTTGGGCCCGAAATTCAAGCCCGTAACCGTGACATTGGTTGTGGGGGAACCGGCCATTACCGCGGCCGGAGTCAGCGAGCCGAGCGTCGGAACCGCGAGCTGCGGCGTGGGCTGAACGTCGGTTAACTGGATGTCCCACATGCTGCGGCCGTGCGTGGCCGCGCGCAAAATGCGCGAAGTAGGCCGCATGGCCAGGGACAGCACAGGAGAATTCGGCAATCCATCGCCCACCACCGTCCAGTTTGTGCATGGCGTGGCCGCCTCAGGATCCGGGCAGGAGAAAACGCCCACGTCGGTGGCGATATAGAGAGCGTCAGACGTGGGGTTGTTATGGTGGTCCACGATAATATCGTTCACGGGCACATCGGGGAGATTTCCGCTGATGTTGGTCCATGTCGCCAAGGGCCCTTGCATGGCATTCGTGGTTTTGAAAACATGACCGGGAGTGCTGCCGCAGCCCGCGCAGGATCCAAACCCCGAAAACGTTACGTAGGCAATGTTGCCGGTCGTGTCGGAGGGTTTGGAGCGGACCGCGGTGATGTGGCGATTGGGCAACAGCCCATTGTCGATTTCAATCGGAAACCCGGACGACTGCCATACCTTGCCATTGCTGGTTCCGACCAATAGAAGTCCGAACGACTTTTGCGAAACATCAATCGAGGTGATTTCGTCCGCATCGGCGCAAGCGGCTACGCTCGCATTCCCGTTGGTGAGATCGCCGGTAATCGGGGACCACGCCGGAGAGCCGAACTGGCTCACACCGCCAGACGTCGTCTCCCAGATCCGGCAAGTGCCGAAGTACAGGTCGCTGGAACTTTGTGGATCAATCACCAGCGGGGGAATGAATCCCATCGTGTCGCCCGAAGCCGTGATTTCCGTTTCCGCGGAAACGAAAGAGGGAGCGGGCGTTGGAATAGGTCCGGGGGTGAACAGCCCATTGAACACGGACTTTGTTACCTTGGCTCCCGCAAATGCATTGCAGCCGGCGTAAATGGTCGTGGGCGTGGTCGTGTCAACCGCGGTATAACCGCCGTCACCGCAAGCCGGGGCCATGGTCCATCCGAGCGCGCCCGAGAAGACCTGAATGTCATTGTCCTGCGTTCCGCCAAAGCCGTAATTTTCGTCAGAAACGGAGGGCGTGGCTCCCGGATAGAACTGGCTGATTGCCAGCGTGGCGTTCAAATCGACCCATAGTGGATTGCCGGGCGTGGGATCATCGGTACGCCAAACTCCGCCGTCGTCGCCGGTATAAAGTCGCGGCGTCGCTCCGTTGGGAGCGAACGCAAGGGCGTGCGTATCGACATGCGGCCGGACGTTCGTTGAACCAATCGTGAAGTCCGTCGAGGCGGTGGATGTGCCACTGGGGTTGCTGCATGGGTTGACGCTGCACGTCGACCAGGTGGCGCCCCCATCCGTCGTCTTGAAGAGGGTCGTACTGTTGTCCAAATAAGCGCTGCCGCCCACTACCACGAAATTTGCGTTGGCCGGGTGCACCGCGACGGTCAGATCGTAGAAGCATTGGCCGTCCAGGCCGCCTGGCTCGACGCAGAAATCCGGGGTGTTCGTCAGCTTCGTCCACGATGTGCCCCCGTTCGTCGTTACAAAAAGCCCGAGCAGTAAACCCGAGTTGGTGGATGCGTCCGCGATCGCGGCATAGATCGTAGCGGAAGCCCCTGATGTACTATGGGCGTATCCCAGAGTGATTCGCCCGACATTGGTTGCCGGGAGGCCGCCGGCCAGCTTCGTCCAGTGGGCGCCGGAGTCCGTGGATTTCCAGATGCCGTTACTGGCGGCGCTTGGGGAAAAGATATCTCCCAAAGCCGCATAAACCGTGGCCGCGTTACTTGCGGCAACACTGGTAGGATCGAACACAAGATCCGTTCCAGCCGCGCCCTGCGCCCCCGCTGCCGGGCGGTTCCAAGTCACGCCGCCGTCAAGCGATTGGTAGACTCCGCCATTCGGGTCGTTGCCGTCGAAGAAATCCACTGACGCCAGCACAACATTCGAGTTGCCCGGCTGGACGGCGATGGCGCCGATTTTGGCCCCGCCTATGTCAGGGGACTTCGCACCCGCGAAGACAGAGGCGCCTAATTGCGTCCATGTGGCGCCCCCGTCGGTGGATTTCAGAATCCCGACTCCGTAAAAACCATCCAGGTTGAAGTTATCTTCGCCCGTCCCCACGTAGATCGTGTTGTGATTGTTCGGATCAATGGCGATGGACCCGACTGCCAGTGACGGCTGCGAATCAGTCAAAGGCGTCCAGCTTGTGCCCCCATTTGTCGTTTTCCAGACGCCTCCTGCCGCTGCGCCTAAATAGATCGTATTCCCAGTCGCGTCGGTTGTGTCCACTGCAAGCGCCGTGACGCGCCCCGAAACCGTCGGAAAACCGACGTTAACCAAACCAGGAAAACTAGGAACATTGGTCGGCTGCGGGCCGGTCAATTGCCACAAGCCGTTCCCGGGAAAGTTGATCAGGGGTGGCGCGGCAAGACCCAAGCCCGATCGCTTCTGCTGGATCATCGCGTTGCGCTGCTCGATCGCCTGTTGCAATGCGCCGGAAGGGATGTGCGTGAGCGGATAGGCGCGCTGTTTTTGGAACCATTCGGCGCGCTTGCGCAACAAGTCGGCTCGCTGCTGCCGCGTCGTCGTGGCCGGCGCCGTGGAAGAATTCTGGCTGGCTGATGGCGCCGGCTGAACCGGCAGCGCCTGTTGTTGGGCGTGCGCAGGCGTGATCGAGGCAAATCCGATCGCTAAAGACACGCCTAGCAAAGTGAGGAACTGGGCTCTTTTCATGGCTGGGCCTCCATGCAAGTCCGTTCACGTCTGCGATTGATTGTTCGGGGAGCCTCCGAGCTCCTCCGGCCTGGGAACCAGCGGAAACAAATCGACCTCTTCGCAAACAGCGCGAAGCGACGCCTGCATTAAGTAAAGGGATCCGCGTCGAGAATCCTGTCCAACCAAAAATGGCTGGACTATCTTGTTTTTCCACCGGATTGCCGGGGCGAGGGATAGACACCGGCAATGGACATACCCATATGGCAGAGTTTCTATATCACATGGGTGTTCCGAAATGAAAGACCCAGTGTTAGGCGGTACTTTTGTCATCCAATCACCAGATTTCCCGGCCGTACTAGTAGATTCATGCCTCATAGTTGATGATTGTGAGGAGGAGTTTTCGCGAAACATAGCAGTGCCTGGAGCCTCAAGACTCCCGTCCGAGCTTGCTGGTTCGCCGTCCTAGAACAAAAACGATAATCGGAAAACGGCTTGACAGTGAATAGTGGCCGACGTACGGTCCATAGAAATTCTGATAAGAACGAAACTGATTTTTTCCGTTCGGTTCGGGACCAACGATCCGGGGAGGAAATGCCGATGAAGCGTCCAAATACGTTCCTCGAAAGGCAGGCGCGCGAACTTCGATCCGAGGAGCAGAGTCTGTCGCGCCGAAAGGTTCTCGGCGTGCTGTCCGCTGTGGGCGCGGGGATGGCGCTATCTCCCTGGGCGTTCGCTCAGAGTGCTGGGAGCGGGCCTCGCATTATTGATACTCACCATCACATCTTCCCTCCCGCTTTCACGGCCAGGAACTTGAAGCGGATGACGGATGACTCACCGACGTTTCCAGGCTCCTTTTATACGAATTGGACGCCGCGCTACTCCCTGGAGCAGATGGATCAAAACGGCGTGGCTACCGCCATTGGCTCGATGACCAGCCCTGGCATTTGGTTCGGAGACAATGCGGAAGGGCGGAAGAATGCGCGCGATTGCAACGATTACGGCGCCAAACTGGTCCAGGATTTTCCGGGACGCTTCGGGATGTGGGGCGCGATTCCCTTGCCGGACACGGACGGAAGCCTGCGCGAGATTGAGTATATTTACGACACGCTGAAGCTCGATGGCATCGGCCTTTTGACGAGTTACGACGACGGAAAGTTGCTTGGCCATCCCAACTTCGCTCCCATCCTTGAGGAACTCAATCGCCGCAAGGCCGTCATTTTCGTGCACCCGACCGTTTCCTGCTGCGCCATGCCCGTCCGGCACGTGAACCGGGTGGCGATTGATTTCCCCACCGATACGACTCGCACGATCACTGACCTCATTTACAGCGGCTCGCTGATGCGCTTTCCGAATATTCGCTGGATTTTTTCTCACGGAGGAGGAACGATTCTGATGCTGGCGGCACGGCTCGCCGGCGCCGGCCTGACGCCGGAAGAGCGCGCGGCGACGATACCGAACGGATTTGAACGCGAATTGCAAAAGTTGTACTACGACGTCGCCAGCGTCTCGCTCAGTCCCGTCGCCATGGCGGCTGTGTTCAAAGGAATTCCCAAAGAACATCTTTTGTTTGGATCCGATATACCGTTTTTTACGATTGAAAGAATCGCCACGGCCGTGAACAAATTCGACGTGTCCGCAGGAGACCTTCGCATGATCCAGCGCGAGAATGCACTCCAGTTACTGCCGCGTCTGAGGGCTTAACAGGCCACGGAAAAAGCAGTTTATTTCCAAGGGAAGAGCAGTTCATTTTGTCATTCCGAGCGAAGCGAGGAATCTCTCTTCGATTTGTGATCAAGAAAAGAAAGAGAGATTCCTCGCTTCGCTCGGAATGACAAAATTTTCGGAGCGTGCAAAACAGTGACTACTGCGACTGCTCGTAAACGCGCGTTACTTCGCCTGCGATGTTATTGGGATTCGGCCAATCCGGATTCTTCGCTTTCAGTTCCGCCGTTATGGTTTTACCGGCATCATCCACCGATACGCCCTGCTTCTTAAGCTCCAACGCTCGCGCTTGTAGCGCTAAAAAGTAGGCACGCTGTATTCCGATCTGAGAGGCATCCACGATCGGCGCGCCGTGATCGGGGACGATGAACTTTGGGTGCAGGGCCTCCACAGTGTCCAAATTGGCGAGCCAGCCTTTCAGGCTCGCGTCTGCGTTCGGCATGATGGGAAAAATATCTTTCTGGACGATGTCACCGGGGATCAGGACGCTGTCTTCCTCGACGAAAATCAGCTCGTCACCCTTGGTGTGGGCTGGTCCCACATAGAACAGGCGGGCCGTCACGCCGCCGAGATCGATTTTCGCTTCGCGGTCGAAGAGGACGTCCGGCGGACGAAATTTCACATTCTGGAGCAGGTCCAGGTTTTGGGCCGACATTTTCCTGAAAGCATCCATATGGGCGCCGACACCTTTATTCATTTCCTCCTGTTGCTCGCTATTTCGGATGATGATCGTGTTCGCAGGAAAGGCCTGTTCGCCCGTCGTGTGTTCGGAATGGTAGTGCGTGGTCGTGAGGTAAAGAATCGGGCCCTTGGCGAGCTTTTGTTCCGCGCGCATGACGGTGGCGCCATTGCGCTCGCCCAGCCCCGTGTCGACCACCAGCGTCGCGCGGCTCCCAATCACAAAGACGACGTTCGGAAAGCCTTCCAATACGGACACATGATCGGACACACGCTTCAGGTCGTCATCCGATAGCAACGGCTGCTTGAGTTGGGCCCTTGCGGCAACGGGCAACAAAATTGCACCCGTGACAAGGAACAAGAATATGGAGCGTATCTGAAACCGCCTATTCAATATCGACATCGTGGGTCTCCCTTTCGTGTGCGAAATCCGGCGCCACCAGAACCCTAAGTCAACTCTGCAGGTGCGGCACAACCAGGTGGAAAAGTTTCAAGGGGGCCGTGCCGGACTGCTTGATCGCCACGGTTTCGGATGGCCCGACGTATACGCCGGAACCTTTCTTTACGCTGTGATCCCTGGAGTCGAGCGTGATGGTGGCTTCGCCTTGCATCAAATAGACGAGCTGATGAGTATTCTTGTCGGACCGGACATCCAGCTTTTCGCCTGCGTTGAGCCAGCGGAGGGAGCCGACTACATTCTTGGCCCCGCAGAGCTTGTCATTCAAAATTTCCGCGAACTCGCCCGATCCGGTCAGCTTGGCGTGCGGAATCTTATTGGTATCGATAAAAGTCAGTGACATTGCGGGTCAATCCTTTCGGTTCCTCGATCGCAAATTTATCGCCATTTCAAATCAGCTGCCTTCGACGGGCGAATTCACCCTGCCGAGCGGTTAACTTTGAATCCAGATCCCGCCGTCCACGCGGTCCCACTTCAGGTCGTCCGGCGTGCCCTCGAGTATGGTGGTCTGAAAACGATTGGGAGCCTGGAATTCAAAGTAGAAAAGCGGCTCGAGCGCGCGCAGACGATGCTTTTCTTCCGCCGGAATGAAAACCATCGTGCCGGGGCCGACCTCGCGTGTTCCTTCCTCGGTCTGCACGGTGGCCTTGCCTTCCATAATGAAATAAAAATGTTCGCAATTTTTATGAAGATGATACGGAGAGGCGGCGCCCTGCTTGTAGTGCATGATCCCCGCCAGCATGTCGTCTATCTTGGTGAGTTCCTTGTTGACGAAGAAAACTCGCTCGCGGCCATTCGACAGCAGCCTGGGCAGCTGATCTTCGTTAAAAATGTATGCCATACCTCGGCCTCCCGTTTGAATCGACGGTTCCAGGGCGCGCCAACTCGATGGCAAACGGCAACATCGCCCGGATGCGCCATCCCCGCCCTGCAACGATCGAATGAACACATGCTAGCAGTTTTTGCGCGGCGCTACCAGAATGGCAAGCCACTCGCCCAAAACCAAATCTGGCGATGCGTTGCAACCGTTGCCAAAACTATTTTTTGGGAAGCGCAAACACCGTCACGGTCGGGTTTCCCCCGACGATTTCCGGGATCGTTTCTTTTCGGAGGACGCCGCCGTCGCCCGAAGTGACGGCAACGTACTGAACGTTGTGCGCTGAATACGTAATGACGCCGCCCTGAACGCTGTCAGCCATATCGTAGTGAAGGAGAACTTTGCCCGATTGAGCGTCGAGCGCGTCGAAAAAGCCGCCGACTTCGCCGGTGAAAACAAGGTTGGAGGCCGTAACGGCAACACCGGCGACGAGCAATGTCGGAGATTCGTACCGCCAGCGCTCCTTGCCGGTCGCGGCGTCAAAGCCCGTCAGACGGCCGCGCCCCTCGGCCCAAGCGCCGTGAGTAATCGGGCCGCCGAAATAACTTTTTTCGCCCGTGTTGGCCTTCTCGATGCTGGGCGGCTCCTTGTCCTTCTGATTCATGGAGCAGTAAAGGTCGTCGCTGGGCACCACGATCAGGCTGAGCTTGGGACTGTAGGCCGCGCTGTTCCACTCATCGCCTCCCAAAATTCCTGGGCAGACTTTGATTGGAGTGTTGCTCAGGGGCACCTCCGAATTTAGCTGCGTCGTGAACGGAACAGCATAGACAACCTTATGCGTGTCGCCATCCACCACGCGGAGAACGCCATCCTTGCCGGACGAAGCGATCATCGTGCGAGAATTCAACTTGAAGATAGGATTGACGTGCGTGATGTCGTAGTCATCCACGTCGTGGGGAATGAATTGGTTGTACCAGAGCAGACGGCCCGTCTTCGCGTCCAGCGCGATCATGGAATTCGTGTACAGGTTGGCGCCGGGCCTGGCGTCGTCCCAGAAATCAGGCGCCGGATTGCCGCCCGCCACATAGAGGATGCCCTTTTCGCTGTCGAACGACTGAGGAGTCCAGAGCGCGCCGCCCGCGTGTTTGCGCGCTTCCGGATTTGGGCCCCAGGTATCGGCGCCCGGCTCGCCATCCTGCGGGATAATGTTGAATTTCCAGATCTGCTGGCCGTCGCTCAATCGGAATGCACCGATCCATCCGCTGCCGGCCCTTTCCGATCCGGCGGGGCCGATGTAGATCGTGTCCGCAGTCACAAGCGCAGGCATGCTGATGAAGTAGCCCGCCTTGGGATCCGCAATTTGATTGGCCCAGAGGAGCTTTCCACTCTCGGCGTCCAGCGAAATCAGGTAATCATCTCCGGTGCCGCGGATAATTTTTCCGTTGGCGAGAGCCGCGCCGCGATGGGGATGAACGTAGTCGGTATCGCGCGGTATCCACTGATAGGACCACAGAACGTGACAGTCGGCTGCGTCGATTGCGACGGTGTAATGGTCGCTCGTTACGTACATGACTCCCGCGGAAACGATCGGGGCCGATTCGGAAGGCACTTTTTCAGGAATCGTGTACGAGCAAACCTTGCCGAGCTGCTTCACGTTGCCCGGCGTGATCTGGGTCAGCGGGCTGTAACGCGTTCCGTTGAAGTCGTGATCCGCATAGGTCCAGTCTCCGTTGTCCGCCTGGGCGGGACTCGCGGCAAGCGTTACACCGCTAAAACCACCAATGGTTCCGAACGAGATCGCCAGCGCCGCGATAGAGAAAGAAAACCGTATTATCCATTGGACGGCTGCTACTCGATATGGAAGGGATTTCGCTGTCATGAAAGGTTTCCTTTGCCGGAGTCTGGAAGTCCGGCTCGATCTGCACCGGCAACATTCTTCCGACTGGGGGCAATTTGTCAAGGGATGTTGTGGCCTGGCCGGATTCTAATTTGTTTGGGAATGCATGATCTTGCGTCTCAGCCAATGAATAGAGGTTCGAGCGTGGCATTGGGACGAAAAATATGTTGCGTGCAAAAAGCGTTGTGGATTCGAACCGCTTCACGTGCAGCTGCTTTTTCTGTGAACGAGGTGACCTGATATCGGACTGCAATGGAAGGAATAGTGGGGCGTTGCTGAACAAGCAATCGTTCAGGGGACGCATTCGCCTGGAGATCATGATCCTCCCCGCCCGGCGCTGCGATTCATTCAAGGCTTGAATTCCCAATACGATTGCCGGTTGAGCTGGATCGAGTGAATGCCGAATCGGCTTCCCGGCGGGGAATCAGCGTGTATCAGGTTGAAAATGTCCGTGAGAATCGAGCGATTATCCGCGTAGTACGAGTGCCCGATGAATCCGGTATCCACAGCCGACGCGTCAATTGTGTCCACATGCGACACCACGGTGACAATACTTCCAGCCTCGCCAGCTCGCGGAAATTTGTGAAAACCTTGCGAGACGATTAGTGCTTTGTCTTTTGAGGAGGCGTAGAGCGTCACTCGATTCGCTGCTTGCGGAAATACCAGCGCGAGTTGCTTAAATACCCCGGCATCCACGTCAGGAGCCGCCAGAAAAACCTGCTTGAACATGGGAAGAATTGCGGCGTCCTCCGTCGCAATAGAGTTCAAAGCCCTGACAAGAGCCCGATTCCCCATGCTGTGAGCGATGAGATGAACGGACGTGGCGTGCGATTCCTTTGCAATTTTTTCCAGAAACTGTTTTAGGTGCGGCACTGTCCATTCGATCGTAGCTTCATCAGCGAGGTAATCCCCAACGTCTATTTTCCCTTTCGACGGCCAGCTATAAAGAATCGGCGCCCCGTCGAAATCAAGGTCGTAGGCGATTTGAGCGGTCTGGCGAGCGGCCGCCGCAAACGAAACGCCGAACCCATGTATAAACACAAGAGCCTGCTTGCTGTTTGAGCTTGCCACCTTCGACGAAATTTCACTCAGCATACCGTCCGCGGGCTCCGGCGAAATGCCCAGAAGAACGACGTGCTTATTGGGATCCTCGCGAAATTCCAGCCGCCAAATCGAGGGCCTTTCGACTTCACCAGTACGATGTGTTTCATACGGAATGCTTACATCGACCGCTCCAAACGAGGCGTCGTCGCCGCCGGATCGTTCGCCATTGAAATAAGCGTTCGGCTGTGCATCTCCGGTGCGCGCGCGATCGGTCGCGTAAAATACTCGAACGACAGCGTACTTGTTATCCTGGATGTTGGGTTTTACTGATTGCACTGGGTACACTTTGTCATGAAGAACGATATTCGGCGGCGACGGAGCACTGGCGCGTAGCGGAGGGGCCGCGCGTAGCGGAGGGGCCGCCGGTGGCGGAGGGGCCGGTGGTGGCTGTGCAGGCGCGGTGCTTGCCGAGGATTGGGAGCCTCTGGGTTGGTTGGGCGTTCCCGCTGAACATGCGCAAAGGCCGAGCATTACCGCGAGTGCCACCAACAATATTGCCGACCTCCAGGAAAGTAGCGGGCTTCCTTGTTGGAGCAGGGCAGGGTTTGGCGATGGCACTTGGTCACCCCGTGTAAGCAGACTGGCATACTTCCGGCTGTCGAACTTTCAATCCCTTAGTTACCCGTTTATAATTTATCCTTTTAAGGATATTCATATACCTCACTCGCGCCAGATGTCAAGCGCGTATGGCAAACTCGACGCCAACCGGGAAACTTTGGGAATCGGTTGATCCTCAACGACTGATTACTGGAGGGGCGTGACACGCGCGGGCCGGCCGGGCCGAGCGAAAGGATCTCAACTCAAATTTGATATTTGAAGGCCGGCGCATATAATGCCTCAGGACTTCTGGAAACAATCACGCACTTGCCCCGAACATGCGGAGGAAGAAAGGGTGAACTCCATGGATGAACCAAACGAACCGAAAACGTCCGACCCGAAAGCGCTCGTGGACCGGCGCGATTTCCTGGGCGGCGCGACCGTGCTGGCGGGCACGTCGCTGCTCGGCCTAGCTTCCGCGGCGCGCGTCGAAGCAGCCGAAGGCATGGCCGTGGCGGACCGTATGCCTCCGATCCCAGCGGAGAAATGGACCGATGCGCAAAAGAAAGCGGCCGAGGAAATAACGTCGGGGCCGCGCAAGGAGCTGGTCGGGCCGTTCATTCCGTTGCTCCGAAGTCCGGAGTATATGAGCCGACTGCAAAAAGTAGGCGAGTATCTTCGCTATAAGACCAACCTCGGATCGAATATCAGCGAGTTCATTATCCTGCTGATCGGGCGGCACTGGACGCAGCAATTTGAATGGTACTCGCACGAATCACTGGCCCTCAAGGCGGGGATCAAAGCGGAGACGATCAAGGCCATTGCCGAGGGCCAGCGCCCGGCTGCCATGACGGCGGATGAAGAGACGATCTTTGAATATGTCACCGAACTTCTATTGCACCAGAGCGTGAGCGATCACTCTTATGGCCGAGTGGTGAATCGGTTTGGCGAACAAGGCGTCATCGACATAACCGGATTGTGCGGCTACTACACACTGTTGGGCATGCTCATGAACGTGACGAGGACGCCTTTGCCTCCGGGGATTGCGCCGCCCTTGGCCACTTTTCCGCACTAATGTAGGACGGGCTTCAGCCCGTCGGGTTTGAATTCAAGCCGGCGCACGAACCCGCAATCAAACGAACGGCCACAGGCTGAAGCCTGTGCTACACAAGCGACGCGGTCAAACTCATGCGGCTGGTGACGTTCCAACATCAGGGTCGGCAGGAAATTGGCGCCCTGATGGATGCAGACTCGAAAATCATCCGGTTGCAGGCCGCCGAACAGCTCCGCAACGGCGAAGAAAATCCTCATTTCCAATCGATGCTCGCATTCCTGCAGGGCGCAAGCGCGTCTCGAGACGCGGCGCAGCGAACCATCGAGTTCGCCTCGTCGCAGCGTCCTGAAGGCGTCGCGATCGAACGCGCGAGCGTTGAGCTTCTCTCCCCAGTTCCCCGCCCGGAATCGATCCGCGAATTCATGGTGTTTGAGCAGCACGTGATCAACTGCACGCGCCGCTTCGGGATGCCTCGCTGGGTCGCTTCACTCGATCGAATGGTGGACAAGACGCTCGGCCGCAAGGCCACGCTGGCTTACCGGATGGCCCGGCCATGGTACGAGCGGCCGCTCTATTACAAGGGCAACCGCATGAATGTGATCGGCGACGGCGCGCGCGTGACGATCCCGCGCTACACCAAAGCGTTCGACTGGGAACTCGAATTCGGCATTTTCTTGTGCAAGCAAGGCCGCGACATTCCCGAACAAATTGCCCGCGATTTTATCGGCGGCTACACGATCTTCAACGATTTTTCCGCGCGCGACATTCAAAAAAGGGAAATGGGCGGGCGGCTCGGCCCCGCGAAAGGAAAAGATTTTGACGGGGGCAACGCGATCGGCCCCGTACTCGTCACGCCCGATGAAATCCCTGATCCGTACAATCTGGCGATGAGAGCGCGCATCAATGGAGAAGAAGTTTCCTACGGGCACACCAAAGGCATGCGCTGGACGTTCGAGGAATTGATCGCCTACGTTTCCCAGAGCGAGACACTATACCCGGGAGAATTTTTCGGCTCCGGTACTGGAACGGTCCCCGAATCCGGCGCAAACCGCTGCTGCTGCGGCCTCGAAATGGGACGCTTCCTGAAAGCAGGCGACACGGTCGAACTCGAGGTAGAGCGGATCGGCAAATTGACCAATCACGTTGTGGGGCAATCCTAGCGTTGTGGCGCCGGCGTCCCGCCGGCGCCACGAAACACTTGCGTTCTTTGCTCGCAAAAAATATTGAGGACGGATGGAAGACCACGAATCCCGAGGGCTCATTCGCGCGATGGGGCGCTGGACTCTTACGGCGCTGGTCATCAATTCCATCATCGGGAGCGGCATTTTTGGCTTGCCGTCGGTGGTGGCCGGCTATTTGGGCAGGCAAAGCCCTCTGGCCTATCTCGTCGCCGCCGCCGGAATCGGAGTGGTCATCGCGTGCTTCGCCGAAGTGGCTTCGCAATTCGGAACGGCAGGCGGGCCGTATCTCTATGCGCGGGAAGCCTTCGGCCGATTCATAGGGCTGGAAACCGGATGGTTGCTGTTGCTGGTGCGGCTGACCGCCGCGGCCGCTGCGGCAAACCTCTTCACAAATTACCTCGCCGAATTCTGGCCTGCCGTGCAACAGCCACTCACCCGACTCTCCGTCCTGGCGGCGCTGATCGGGTTTCTCGCCGCGGTAAATGTTCGCGGCATCAAGTCCGGTGCGGCGGCGAGCAACGTATTCACCGTGGCAAAACTCGTGCCGCTGATCTTGTTTGCAATCGCAGGGGGCGTTTTCCTCCTGCACACCCATCCGGCAATTCCGGGCGAGCTGCAGGGCAGCACATCCGTCCCCGTTCGGAATTGGTTTGAGGCCGTGCTCGTTTTAATGTTCGCCTACGGCGGCTTCGAAGGCGCGGTGATCCCGATGGCGGAAGCAAAAAATCCGCGGCGCGACGCTCCGTTCGCTCTCCTCGTGGCGCTTGTAACGGTGACGCTCCTGTTTTGCGCGATTCAGTACGTCGTCGTCGCCGTGCTCCCCCGCGCAGCCATGACGGATCGACCGCTGGCGGATGCCGCGCGGCAGTTTGGAGGAACAGCCGGCGCAGCACTGATTTCCGCCGGGGCGCTAATTTCCGTCTACGGATATTTGACCGCACAGCTGCTGCATACGCCGCGCCTTACCTTTGCGCTGGGAGAGAATGGCGACTTCCCCAAATTCTTCGCGCGAATTCATTCAAGGTATCAGACCCCGCACAGTTCCATACTCGTCTTTGCGGCGATCATCTGGTGCCTGGCCGCCGCCGGTAGTTTCACGTGGAATGTATTTCTCTCCTCGGTAGGAAGATTGTTTATTTATGGGTTCACGTGTGCAGCTCTTCCCGTACTGAGACGCAAGTATCCAGGCGCGCGCGGCTATCGCCTCCCGGCGGGAAGTCTATTTGCCGTGCTCGGAGTTTTTTTCATGGCCTTGCTGGCGTCCCGCATGAGTCGGGGCGAGGGAATCGTTCTCCTGATCACAACGGCCATCGCCATGGCAAATTGGCTATGGGCGCGGAATCGGCGACAAAATGGAATGATCCGCTGAGAAATAGTATCTTGTAGTCTTCCGGCACCGCGACATTCTTGATCGGGCAGGAAAGCGTCCGGCAGTAGAAAGGCTCTCCATGCATCTCAAGCCCAAGTCTCTCGTATTTATCCTGATCGTCCTCGCCTCTTCCGCGCGGGCGCAAGCTCCAGCCAAACACGCGATGACGTTCGATGACCTGATGGCCATGCAGCGCGTCGGCGAACCGCAGATTTCGCCTGATGGCCGTTCCGTTGTTTACACCGTTGGCGCGACCGACATGGAAACCAACCGCATTGCGCACAACATCTGGACCGTCTCGACCGCGCCGGGAAGCCAGCCGCGCCAGTTGACGCAGAGCGGGCACGACACCAGGCCGCAGTGGTCGCCCGATGGAAAGTCCATCGCGTTTCTATCCAACCGTGATGGGGCGACTCAGGTCTACGTGATGCCCGCGCAAGGAGGGAACGCGAAGAAAATCACTTCGCTTTCGACGGGCGCGGACAACGAAAAATGGTCCCCGGACGGACGATGGGTCGCCTTCACTTCCAGCGTGTTTCCGGATTGTGGGGATGACGCCTGCAACCGCGCTCGCGACGACGCGGCGGAAAAAAGCAAAGTGAAAGCCCGCGCTTACGATCATTTGCTGTATCGCCACTGGGTGCATTGGAGCGACGGCAAGCGCAGCCATCTATTCCTGGTCGCGGCAAATGGCGGCGCCCCGCGTGACCTGACCGTGCATGCCGACTACGATGTCCCTCCCGATGAGCGCGGCGATGCGAATGATTTTGCGTTTTCGCCTGACAGCAAGGAACTCTGCTTTACCGCGGTGACTGATCGTCCCGAAGCCATCAGCACGAACGGCGACCTTTTTCTGGTTTCCACGAGTGGCGGCGATGCGAAGCGCATCACGACCAATCCCGGCTTCGACGGCCATCCGGCGTATTCGCCGGATGGTCGTTTCATCGCCTATCGCTCCCAGAAGACTCCCGAGTACGAAAGCGACCGCTGGCGCCTGATGCTCTATGACCGCGCCGCCGGAACGCACACCGAG
>DATNIO010000265.1:0-21472 GCA_035604385.1 Verrucomicrobiia bacterium
TCGAGCCGATCTCTAAAACCCTGGCACGTCAGCCAATTCGTGTCGACCAGCCGGAGATTGTCAATGCTTCTCAGTTCAAACTCGAGACGCTCGAACAACTCCTGTGTGGAGTTGTCCAGCTGAGAGTCGCAGTATTTCATGTAAAGCCGCTCGCAGGAGAGTTCGATCGAACGGGTCCTCCGGCTGATTCCGAGCAAGAGCAAATCGCGACGATTCAAGGTCTGCATAGGGATGAACGAAATTGACTGTTTCTATGCGCGCGTCGCGAGCGCCAGCACAGTGCGCCGGACGAGCGCTTTCGTCATTGGCAGTTTGTAGGCATTCTTGGAGAGCTTCTGAGCTCCCACGATCGCCGCTTCGCCAGCTTTGGCCGCCAGTTCCGGCGTGATGCGCTGGCCGGTGAGCAGACGTTCGACGTTAGGCAAACGCCAGGGAATCGGCGCGACACCGCCCAAGACGATTCTGGCTCTCCGGCAGATTTCGTTGTCCATGTCGAGCACAACCGCTGCGCTGACAACAGCGTGCGTCCATGCTTCGCGGTCGAGTACCTTGTTATAGGTGCTGCGTCTGCCCTCATGCCCGGGAGGCAATTGCACTTCAGCGAGCACTTCATCGGCGGTCAGGACATTCTCTTTCGTGGCGTCCTTCTGAGGCAATACGAAGAAATCAGCCGCCGGCACTACACGTTCACCCGAAGGTCCTACGATCCGGAACTTCGCCTCCAGCGCCACCAGCGCCGGAGCGGTGTCCGATGGGTGGACGATGTAGCTCGGGCCGCCTCCAAAAATCGCATGGAACCGGTTATCGCCCACAATGGAAAAACAGGTGTCGCCGCCATTCTTGAGGCATGGAAAACCATTGCGGAAATACCAGCACCACGGACGCTGGCAAACGTTACCGGCCAGGGTGCCGACATTGCGAATCTGCGGCGTCGCCACGGTTTCGGCCGCTTCGGCCAGCACCGCGTATTGACTCCGAATTAAAGGATGGGTGCCTAGAGTGTCGAGGGTGATGAGACCGCCGATGCTTACGCCGCTCGCCGTCGGCGCCACCTGATCCAGTCCCTTGATCGTTTTCAGGTTAACTAGCACATCCGGCTTAATAAGAAATTCTTTCACCATCCCCAAGAGATCGCTGCCGCCGCCGACCACGGACGGTGTCTGTCCATCCTTTCGCGCCTGCTGCACGAACGAAACTGCTTGCTCGAGAGTCTGCGGGTTCTTATTGGCGAAGGTTTTCATGCCATTGCCCCCAGAATTTTGTCGCGCGTGATCGGCAAATCTTTCATGCGGCGGCCAATCGCATTGAAGACGGCGTTGCCGACAGCCGCCACGGCGTGAACAATCCCCGCCTCGCCGATGCATTTGGCGCCAAAGGGACCATATCCATCGTCGCTCTCGATGAAGATCACCTCGATCTCGGGCGCATCGAGATGGGTCATGATCCGCGCACCGTAATAGCCGGCGTTAAGAGGTTGTCCACTCCTCTGGTCGTAGACCAGATCCTCGTGCAATGCCATTCCGATGCCCTGCGTCGCGCCGCCTTTGATCTGGCTGGTTGCAGTCAATGGATTCATGATGCGGCCGGAATCGTGCACGGCAATATATTTGAGAACCCGCACCCGCCCGAGTTCCGTATCCACTTCCACTTCCACGAAGTGCGCGCCAAACGATTTGCGCACCTTGCCCTCCGAGTTCGGATTCGGCGAAGCGGAAGCAATCAGCGCGTTCTCGCCCTTCGGCAATCCTTTCTCCGCGATCTGGCGCTTGAGATCACGCGCAGCCTCGATGACGGCATACCCGGTCATGTCCGTAGTACGGCTGCCTGACTCGCCCACCGAGTAGGGACAACGGTCCGTGTCACCCCACACGAGGTCGACATTCGGCAGTGGAATCCCCAGTTCCTCGGCCGCGATCATGCTCATTGTAGTTTTGGCGCCGGCTCCTATGTCGGTAACGCCGACAAATACTGTATACCGGCCATTCGAATCGAGACGAATCACCGCGCTGCTCTGCCCCAGGGGAGACCGAATGGTCATAAAGGCCATGCCGGCACCGCGCTTGATCGCTCCTGGCTCCGCACCCGGCGCATGCCAGCGCTTTTTCCATTCGAAAGCCTCTGCTCCGCGCCGGATGCAGTCCTCCAGCGTGTAGTTCGAGTAGGGCACCTCGTCATTCGATTTTCGCGTCATGTTCTTCAGAACGAACTCAACCGGATCCATTTTCATCTTGTAGGCGACGTCGTCCATCATCGACTGGATGCCGAAGAAGCCCTGAGGAAACTCGGGCGCCCGGTAATTTCCGGAAACCGCCCGGTTGGTATACACGGGATAAACGGTGCTCTCAACGTTGGGGCACTGATAGAGTTCGACTCCAGTGATCCCTCCCGAGTTCTTGCGGTATGGCCCCATGCCGCTATAGCCGCGCAGCTGAAGTGACTGGAGCGTGCCGTCGTTGCTCACTCCAACTTTGTAATATTGAGTCGTCGGCCAGCGGCCATGCACACCAATAAAATCTTCTTTGCGCGAAAGCTCCAGCTTCACTGGCGCGCCAGTTTCCTTGGCCAGCACTGCGGCAATTAAATCGGCATCCTGATTCTGGTTCTTGTTGCCGAATCCGCCGCCCATGTATTTGCAGATGACGCGCACTTTTTCGTCGGGGATGCCCAAATCTCTCGCCATGTCATGGCGGCAATTCGAGGTGCCCTGAGTGGGGGTATACAGAGTCAGCTTGTCCCCTTCCCAACTGGCGACTGAAACGCGGGGCTCCATCTGCGCGTTGTGCACGTAGGTTGTGGTGTAGCGATCCTCGAAGACGTGGTCTGCTGTACGGAAGCCCTCCTCGACGTCTCCCCGCCGGTATACTTCCGGTTTCGCTTCATTCTTCACATCGAGCGAGACATTGCCGTCCGGCCAGATCTTGACGCTTTCCGGGCGAAGAGCTTCTTCCTGATCGAGTACGAATGGAAGAGTCTCGTATTCAACGGTGATGAGCCGTAGTGCCTCTTCCGCGATATGCCGGTCGGTCGCGGCGACAGCAGCTACAGGTTCCCCGAAAAAGCGCACGGGGTTGTTGAAGGCGTATCGTCTCTGTCGAGTGGTTTTCTTGATCTCGTCAACGTACTGCCTCCCGCCAGCGATCGAGCCCGCACCCCAAACGACAGTGCAGTTCTCATGCGTCAGGACGAATTTGACGCCAGGCAGCGCTTGGGCCTTGGAGACATCAATCTTGCGAATTTGAGCATGAGCGTGCGGGCTGCGTAGTATCCGCGCATAAAGCATCCCGGTGAGATGGACGTCACCGCTGTACGTAGCCTTCCCTGTGACGCGTTCCACGGCGTCAATGCGCGGGGTGGCATGGCCGACGGTCTTCAGCAAAGCGAGAGTGGGCGTGGGCATCCGGCTCATCGCGCGCCTCCTGCACCGGTGGTGGAAATCGCTGCGTTTCGCCGGCCCTTTGTGGCGGAGACTTCCGCACCCGACTTGGTTGATGCCGTCGAGCGGCCCGAATTACTTTTAGACGCGGTTGCATTCTTGGTGGCGGCCGCCGCCAACACAGCTTCCACGTAGCGGTTGTAGTTTGAGCAGCGGCAAATATTGCCGGTCATAGCCGCCTGGACCTCGTGCGGCGTCGGATGAGGGTTGTGTGCGAGCAATCCTTTGGCGCTCATGAGCTGCCCCGATGTGCAAAACCCGCACTGCGGCCCGTCATGTTCTACGAACGCCCGCTGAAGCGGATCGAGTTGCTCTCCATGCGCAAGGCCCTCGACCGTCTGGACCTCTCGCCCGTCGGCCCAGACCGCCAGATTGCTGCATGAGTAGACGGGCTTGCCGTCCAGCAATACCGTGCAGGCTCCGCATTCCCCGCGGTCGCAACCGATCTTCGTACCCGTCAGGCCGATATGGTCGCGGAGCAGCTCGGCGAGAGTCCAACGATCTTCCACTTCCAGTCGATGCTCGGTCCCATTCACCACGAGTCGAATCGCCGTGCTGGGCACCCCTGATGCAACACTATCGGTTACAGGCGGGTTCTCTGCGGGAAGCTCTACCTTAAGGGCTGGCCCTGCGGTTGCCACGGCCAGAACGGCGCCGGTGCCCTCGAGAAATTGCCTGCGGGAAATATCATTCTTGCGTTTGCTCATAAGACCTTCCCAGGAAAGACAGCGGGAATCTCCTCAAGAATATGCATAATTTACCCCACAATCGGGAGGGAGGGAATAACAAATGGAAGGTTCCTACCGTATAATAAAGCAAAGGCAAATTAGGAGCGTACGAGCGTAGGGGTGGAGCTTGCGCATATGAATTAATCTATGTCGGCGCTGATTTAGTCCAGAGAGAAGCCGGGCTAAGGCACTCGGATCGCAAGAGATACTTTCCAGAAGTGCAGGTTCGCTTGAAACCGTGCCAGGCTCTGGGGCGTCGAATACTTCACAGATTGCGCAATGAGCAAGGTCGGGGATAATGCCCCAATTCGATAGGCGGTTACCTGAATCATGATTCTGTCCCAATGGAACTCAAGGGCATCCATGTGCTGGGCCCGCTCGACGCGCACTGCCATCTGCTTAGTTGCTTTCGCTGCGCTCGCCTCGGGATGCGCAAAACAGCAGGCGGCGCCTCCCGAGCGTCCGCCAACGATTGTCACCGTCGCAAAAGTTACCCAAAAGACAATGCCTGTCGTGGTGACCGCCGTCGGGAACGTGGAGGCGATTTCCACGATTTCCATCAGGACACAGGTTGCCGGCGAAGTACAGAACATCCACTTCAAAGAAGGCGACTTCGTCAAGAAGGGACAAGTATTGCTCACGATCGACCCGAGACCCTATGAAGCGGCGCTGGCGCAGGCGAAGGCCGCACTGGCGCGCGATAAGGCCACCGGAACGTACAATCGCGCGCAGGCGCAGCGTTACAAGACGCTTTTCGACCAGGGAGTAGTGCCGGCGGAGCAGGTCGATTCCTTCACCAGCGCCGCTGACGCCTCGGATGCCGTCGTGAATGCCGACGAAGCCGCCGTGAAGACAGCGGAGCTCAATCTGGAATACTGCACGATCGAATCGCCGCTTGACGGGCGGACGGGCACGGTCATGGTGAAAGCCGGGAATCTGGTTAAAGTGGCGGACGTCCCGATCGTTGTGATCAATCAAGTAAATCCGATATATGTGAATTTTACTGTTCCACAACAATATTGGCCTGATATCAAGGAAGACATCGAACGGCGCGCGCTCCATGTCACGGTCACGATACCCCAGAATTCAGGCCGGCCCGTGGAAGGCACGCTGACATTCGTGGACAATATCGTGGACTCCACGACCGGCACGATTCACCTGCGAGGGACATTCGAGAACTCCCAGAATCGCCTCTGGCCGGGCTTGTACGTCAGTGTTTTGCTTACGCTCTCGCAGCAGCCGAATGCCACAGTGGTGCCGGCACATTCGATCGTCACGACCCAGCAGGGTTCGTACGTGTATGTAGTGAAAGCGAACAACACCGTTGAGCAGCGCACTGTTGTGCCGAACAGGACCATAGATAATGACACCGTCGTCGACAAGGGCCTCCAGCCCGGCGAGATCATCGTCATCGATGGCCAAGTTAACCTGGTGCCCGGTGCGAAAATAGAGGCCAAAAACGGCAGCCCCGAACCGATGGCTGAACCAGCAAGTCGCCCAAGCGAAGCAGGGGGCTCGGGAGCGCATAAAGGCGCGGCTGCGGATCCACCCCAAGGCGATCCAAATCGTCGCAGGCCGCAGTAACCGGCGCCTGACCGAGTTTCACGGGAGCAAGGCATGAGCATTCCCGAACGATTTATTCAACGGCCGATCGCGACCACCCTTGTCATGATGGCTATCTTGCTATTCGGGATTGCCAGCTATCGTGTTTTGCCGGTAAGCGATCTGCCAAACGTCGACTATCCAACCATCAACGTCTATGCGAACCTGCCCGGCGCCAATCCCGATACGATGGCCGCGGCGGTTGCCTTGCCGCTGGAAAAACAGTTTTCCAATATCGCCGGCCTCGATTCGATGGTTTCGTCGAACCGGGTCGGCGCAACCTCGATCGTGCTGCAGTTCAATCTCGACCGCAATCTGGACGGCGCCGCGCAGGATGTGCAAGCCGCGATTTCTCAAGCGGCCCGCCAGTTGCCGCCGGACATGCCGGCACCGCCTGCTTACTACCGGCAAAACCCGGCCGACTACCCGGTCCTCTTCATCGCCCTAACTTCAGACACGCTGCCGCTCTCCGCAGTGGATGAATACGCCGAGACGTTCATCGCGCCGAGCGTCTCCACGGTCAACGGGGTTGCGGTTGTGCAAATTTACGGTCAGTTCAAATATGCTCCGCACATTCAATTGGATCCTCAGGCCCTCGCGATCCGGCGGATCGGAATTGACGACGTCGAGAATGCCCTGACAAACGGCAACGTAAATCTTCCAACGGGCACGATTTGGGGCCCGCAGCGCGCGCCGACCGTGCAGACCCAAGGACAGCTTTACAACGCCGCCGATTACTCCAAGTTGATCGTCGCCTACCGCAATGGCTCCCCGGTCCGGCTGTCGGATTTAGGCCGCGTCATCGACAGCGTCCAAAACGACAAGAACGTGAATTTTTTCTACGACGCAAACTCACCGCGCGGGCTATCCGCTATCCCGATGGTGATCTTTAAGCAGCCGGGCACCAACGCGGTGCAAGTGGTGGACGGCATCAAGGCCATGCTTCCCCGTTTGGAGGCGGTGCTGCCTCCTTCGGTAAAGATGAGAGTTCTTTTCGACCGCTCGGTCACGATCCGCAGCTCGGTGGACGACGTGAAGTTCACCCTTGAGCTGGCGCTTTTTCTCGTGATCATGGTCATCTTCCTGTTCTTGCGGAACTTTTCGGCAACAACGATTCCCAGCCTTGCGCTTCCGTTCTCCCTCGTGGGCACTTTCGGCGTGATGTACCTGTGCGGCTATTCGATCGATAACCTTTCGCTGATGGCGCTGACTCTCTCAGTAGGCTTCGTCGTGGATGACGCGATCGTGATGCTCGAAAACATCGTGCGCCACATGGAGCAGGGAGAAGGCGTGATGGAAGCCGCCATCAACGGTTCGGGGGAGATCGGTTTTACGATTCTTTCCATGACGCTGTCGCTCTCGGCCGTGTTTATTCCGGTGATGTTCATGGGTGGAGTTCTCGGCCGGCTCTTGCACGAATTCGCGGTGACCATCATGACGGCCATCCTGGTGTCGGGATTTGTGTCCTTGACGCTCACGCCGATGCTTTGCAGCCGCTTTCTGAAACCCCACCACGAGATCAGGCACGGCCGGCTCTACAATTTCTTCGAGTCGATGCAGGTGGGTCTTGAGCGGATCTACGAGCGTTGCCTCAAGGTCTCGCTTCGCCACAAGCTCACGACCATGATGATTTCGGCGGCCCTGGCGGCTGGAACCTACTATCTAGCAGTCATTATTCCGAAGGGTTTTTTGCCGAGCGAGGATATCGATCAGATCAACGGGACCACGGAAGCGATTGAGGGCATTTCGTTTGACGCGATGGTCGAGCACCAGCAACAGATTGCCGAAATACTGACGAAAGATCCCTCGGTTGCTTACGTATTGTCATCCATCGGTTCGGGCGGCCGAACCCTGAATCAAGGCGGCCTCAACATCCGCTTGAAGCCGCGGTCGGAACGCCCGCAAGTCGATCAGGTCATCAACGAGCTGCGCCCCAAACTGGCTGCCGTGCCCGGAATGGTGACGTTCCTGCGCAATGATCCCCCGATCCGCATCGGCGGTCTGCAAAGCAAGGCGCTCTACCAGTTCACCATACAAAGCCCGAATACGGATGAGCTTTATAGTTCGGCTCAGGATTTCACGGCCAAGATGCGCGGACTCCCGGGCCTTACGGACGTCAGCAGCGATCTCCAGATCAGAAATCCACAGATCAACATCGAAATCGACCGCGACGCAGCGTCCTCGTATGGAGTTACGGTGAATCAAATCGAGGACGCGATCTATTCCGCCTACGGGCAGCGGCAGATCTCTACCATCTTTGCGCCGAATAACCAGTATTGGGTCATCCTGGAACTGGAGCCGGAATTTCAACGCGACGCAAACAAGATCGCGTCTCTCTACGTTCACTCAGCGCCAGGATCCCAGAATTTCTCAAACGCGACGGGGCAGCTCGTCCCGATCAGCGCCGTAGCCAAACTCAGCCCGACGCTGGGACCGCTTTCGGTCAACCACCTTGGACAACTTCCCGCGGTAACGATCTCCTTTAATCTGAAGCCCGGCACATCGATTGGAGACGCCGTCGCCGAAATCAACGATCTCGCGAGACAAGCTCTTCCGCCGACGACCACGACGACTTTCCAGGGCAACGCGCAAGCTTTTCAATCGTCGCTTGCGGGCCTTGGCATGCTGCTCGCGATGGCCATCCTTGTGATCTACATCATTCTCGGCATTCTCTATGAAAGCTTCCTGCATCCGATCACGATTCTGTCCGGACTGCCATCCGCGGGCTTTGGAGCGCTCCTGTCGCTGTACCTTTTCCATACGGCTGCGACGAAGGGTTGGATATCGCCGCTGCTCGATATGAATCTGGACATTTATGGTTTTGTGGGAATCATGATGCTCATCGGCATCGTCAAGAAAAACGCCATCATGATGATTGACTTTGCGCTCGAAGCGCAACGGAAGGAAGGAAAGAGTCCGGCCGAAGCGATTTATCAGGGATGCCTGGTCCGCTTCCGCCCCATCATGATGACGACGATGGCGGCGCTGATGGGCACTCTTCCGATCGCATTGGGTATTGGGGCAGGGGGCGAAGCGCGACGGCCGCTGGGAGTGTCGGTCGTCGGAGGGCTGGCTTTTTCCCAACTGGTGACTCTTTTCCTTACCCCTGTGTTCTACATTTACATGGAAGACGCAAAACGGTGGGGCACACAAGTATTCGGCGGTAAGCGCGACGCTGAGTCTGAAACGGGTTCGTCCCCGTCCGGCCAGATTCCGAGCGGCCCTATCGGCACGCCGATCGCGCGCTCCAAGGACGCGCCGGAGCTGTAACGGGGGTTCTTGATCGGATTTCTGCTGCTTGACATCAAAGCGCCAAATGACAATGATGGCGCTGAGAAGCAATATGAAACGCGTCTGGATCGGCCTCATTTCTGCAATCGCGCTTGCAGGCGGATTCTCCATCCGGGCGATTGCGTTTGCTCAAACCCCTTCCGAGCCATTTCCACCTGTGGCCAGCGTCAGACAACTGATGCTCGATCTTATCCATCCCTCTTCCAATGACATCCTGCTTGCGATCTACCGCGGCGGGCCTAAAGATGAAAAAGAGTGGGCGGCCGTGCGGCGCAGCGCGGTGACGCTGGCGGAATCCGGAAACATGCTGATGATGCAAGGCCGCGCGCGAGACCAAGGCGACTGGATGAAGGACGCGAAATTGTTGGTAGACGTCGGAAACTCCGCGTACAAAGCCGCTCAGGCCAAGGATGGCGCCGCGCTCGCAGGTCTCGCCGGGGCCGTGGACGCTTCCTGCACGACGTGTCACAAGCAATACCGGCCAAACGTTTTTCCGAAAGACGGAGGGTCGAAATGAGTTATTCCCGTAGAAACTTTCTCAAAGCCGCCGGAATCGGTGTCGCGCTCTCGGCTGTGACCGGGGAACTCGGGGCCGTCACCGGGGAATCATTGTTTGCGGCGCCTGCGCTTTTTCCTTCCGTGGCTGCGCCCTTCTCGACTGAAAAAGCGATGTTCCTGGTCAACGGCAAGTCGTATGCCGCCGAATACGAAGCGCGCACCACTTTGTGGGAAGTGATTTCGATGAAGCTCGGCATGACGGGCACCAACCGGAGCTGCAATCGCGCTTCTTGCGGCGCCTGCAGTGTTCTGCTGGACGGCACGCCGTTCTACTCCTGCCACACCTTGGCGACCGAAGCCGTGGGCAAGAAAATTCTCACCATTGAAGGCGTTGGAGACGAGAAAAACATGCATCCCCTCCAGCGCATCGGTCACACGCGCGTGGCTGCGGATTGCGGCTTCTGCACCGCCGGATGGGTGGTCACCGCGAAAGGGCTCCTGGACAAAAATTTGAATCCGTCCGAGGATCAGGTGAAGGCGGCGCTCGCGGGCCACATTTGCCGGTGTTCGGCGTACCCGAACATTATTCGGGCAGTCATGGATAGCGCGGCCGTCATGCGCGGAAGTAAGATGACCATCGAGGCCGAGCCGGAATCCGTCGTTCACATCAAAATGCCGATGGTGCGGGATTATTCGACGAGTGGCGGGCACTTGGCCGGCAATGACGTGATCGAAGGAACGAGCAAGACCGTCACGAAGAAGTGGCAGGGGTATCCACCGGAAAATCTCAACGTATTAGGGAAGGCGCGGCCCCCGCTGCCCGAAGTTGCCATTCCGAGGTTCACCGGCAAAGCGCAATACGCCAGCCGCGTTTGGTTCCCCGACCTGCTCTACACGAGGTTCCTCACGAGTCCTCACCCGCACTCCTATATCAAGGATATCGACACGTCGGCCGCGGAGAAAATGCCGGGCGTGAAATACATTCTTACGTACAAGAATGCGCCGAAACTGCAAACCACCAACGTTGCCAGGGGCAGGATCTTGCCCGAACCTTTGCCGCGGGAGCTGAATCTTCAGGGTGAAGTTGCGGCCATCGTGGTGGCGGAGACCGAAGACCTCGCGCAGGATGCCGCCGACGCGATCAAGGTAACGTACGACGTACTGCCATTCGCCTCGCTGCTGAAGGACAGCATGGCTGCCAATGCGCCCGATCTGGGACATGGAAAGGGAAACCTCATCCGTCATTCGTTTTCGCCCGCGGATCTTCCGCACGTGACTTGGGCGGATAAGCGTGGCGACATCGAAAGCGGATTTGCCGAAGCGGACGTGGTCAAGGAATTCAGCTACCGCTTTGCGGGGGGCGTTTCGGTGCCGATGCAGCCGAGCGGCAGCGTTGCCAAGTGGGATGGCGACAAATTGACCATGTGGGGCATGGGCCAGGGCATCTATCCGGTGCGCGCGACGCTTGCGTCGGCGCTCGGCATGGACGTTTCCAAGGTCCGCGTGATCAACAAATGGAATGGTTGCACGTTCGGCGCGGCGCGCATGGCGGCGGAGAGATTTTATCCGATGATCGCCCATCTGGCGAAAGTCACTGGCCGGCCTGTGAAGGTAATGCTGCCGAAGGATCAGGAACTGGCGCAGTTGCAGATCAAGCCCGAGACCATCACCAAGTTCCGGGTGGGAGCAAAGAAAGATGGCCGCATCGTTGCTCTCGATCACGAAGTATACGTAAGCATTGGCGATCTGGATTTCGGCGTCCATGCCGACGGCCCCGGCAACGCGGCCAACCAAACCGAGTTGTATACGGCAAAAGTTCCTCACTGGCGATCCACGTGGTCCGCGTATCGCTCGAATGCGCCACGTCCTGGTCCATCCCGGAGCCACATCCAGCAGGAAACGAAATGGTCTTGGGAAAACATGATCGACGAAATGGCTGACGCCTTCGCCATAGATCCTGTGCAATACCGCATGATGCACATGACGCAGCTGATTCCGGGTGACACGCTCCATCTTTACGAAACAATGCCCACAGTAGAGGTGCTGCGGGAAGGCTCCAAGGCATTCGGATGGGAGAAGCGCAATCCCGTCGCGGGCGGCGAGCCCGGAAGATTCAAGCGCGGATTCGGCCTGGGCATGTCTCAGCATCATGGCGGGAACATGGGCTATCACGAAGGGGAAGAGGCGTTCGCCAAACTGGCGGCACTTCCTGGGGCGAACATTTTCAGCAGCGACGTTGACGTAACCGCCGATGGCAACGTGACCATGAAGATCGCGCTTCCCGACAGCGGCTCCAACGCTGCTACGGCGCAGGCAGCTATGGTCGCGGAGATGCTGGGATTCACGACGTGCGACCAGATTCGCCTCGTTTGGGGCGATTCGGACCTCGCGCCGTTAAGCGATGAGTGGTTCGGCGGCCGCACCATTACGCTGCAAGGAGCGGCCATCTGCAACGCAACCGACAAACTGAGAAAAGACTTGCTCGCACGCGCCGCTGACGTTCTCAAGATCGATGCTGCCAAGCTTAAGATGCGCGACGGAGTCATCTCCTCGGACGAAGATCCCAAGAAGAGCACGACGTTCGCCGCGCTGGCCAAAATGAACAATGGCTTGATCCGGCAGACCGGCCGCGGCACCACGGGCGGGGAACGAACCGCGTTAAACAAAGGCGTGGGTGCGTGCTTCGTCGAAGTGGAAGTCGATACCTGGACCGGCAACTGGCGCTTCGTCCGGTCGGTCTACACGCACGATACTGGACTCGTGATCAATCCGGTCGTATCCGAATCCGACATGGTGGGATCATTGGTGGAAAGCACTCAGGTGGGAACAGAAGCAATCCCGTGGGACCGCGAATTTCCGGGCACGCGGCATTACAGCGTCGGTTACCTCTCTTACCGGCTTCCCACCATCATGGACATTCCTAAGTCCACGCAGGTGTACATCGACAGCCTGGAGCCGCGCTGGTATTACGGCGTGAAAAGCTTCAGCGAAACCACCATTGGCGCGGTGCCGGGCGCGATCTCAAACGCAATTTTCAACGCCTGCGGCGTCCGCATTCGTGAGCATCCCGTCACGCGAGAGAAGATCATGGCCGGGCTCGCCAGTAAACGCGCATCGCTTACTTCAGGGAGGCAGGCATGAAAAAAGTGTCCATCTACCGGCCAACCACCGTTGACGAAGCGATTCAGATCTTGTCGCAGCACGGCTCCAGCGCGTCCGTTTACGCCGGAGGCACGGATCTGCTCGTTCGCCTGAAGAACCGCTTGGAACAGGCGCCCAGCTACCTGGTCGACATCAAGAAGATCGATCACCTTCGCTATATTAAGGAAGATGCGCAAGGCGGCGTCGAAATTGGCTCGGCCACGAAGCTGGCGGAGTTGGCCGATTCCCGGCTCTTGCAGGAAAAGTATCCGATGCTTGTAGAGGCGATCGGGAAGATCTCCTCTCCTGAATTGCGCAACGCATCGACGCTTGGCGGCGACTTGCTGCAGGAAGTATGGTGCCAGTATCTGCGCGGCGGCTATTCGTGCTGGAGAAACGGCGGATACCTGTGCTACGGCGCCATCGGCGACAACAGCCACTATCACTCGGCTATGGGCGGACGCTTGTGTTACGCGGTCTATCCGGGCGACGCCGCCACCGCGCTGATTCCTTTCGATGCCCGGGCGAAATTGGCGACGCCTCAGGGAGAGAAGGAACTTTCCATCGAACAAATGGTTCCCGGCGATATGCTGGTGGACGGGAAAATCCAGTCGCACGTCGTGCGCTACAACGAGATCCTGACTTCTGTGGTCATTCCTCCGCCGAAGCCCGGCGTGCGGGCGTCGTTCGAGAAGCTCCGGCCTCGGGGAGTTTGGGATTTCGCCATGGCTTCGCTGGCGATCAGCCTTCAACTTCGCGACAAGACGATAGAAGACTCGCGCGTGGTTTTTGGCGGTATCTCCGGCAAGCCGTATCGCGAAAAGGCAGTGGAGGCTTTCCTCAAGGGCAAAACCTTAAGTGCGGAACTGGGCGAACAAGCGATCGCCGTTGCTCTCGCCGACGCAGCGCCACTGAAATACAACGCCACCAAGATCGATATGGCAAAGGGTCTGCTCGCCAGCGGCCTCGCAAGATTGAACGCGTAGGCGGCATGCAAACGATTGAAGCCCTGCTGCTGGAGCCGGTCGGGTGCCTTGCGGAATTTCCATCCGCTCCATTCCATGAAATCGCCGTTCGTCTGTTCGGCCGAAAAAGAAAGGCCGGCTCGTCCGCCAGCCAGGCCTATTGGTATCTACTGAACTTGATCGACGCCTCCAAAACGCCGTTCGACGCGGAAAAGCAAAGCGTCGCGGAAGAACTTGAAGTCGAAGCCGTAGATGCGGCAAGCATCTATGAAGACGTCGAGCCCGCGGTTACGGAACTGAAATCCATGGGCATTCGTCTTTTTGTGGCATCGTCGCTTTCGCGCAGGGCGGCGATGCGGTTCATCGAACGGAATGCTCTTGGTGAGTATTTCTCCGGAGTGTGCACGCGCGATGATGCGGGAGGCGTGAAGTCGACGCCGATTCTCAATGTACTCGCTAGCGCCTCCCTTCCAAGAGAGAAGACGATGTTTCTCACGGACACCGTGGAGGGCATCAAGGTCGCCCGCAGCGTCGGTGTAAATCCCATCCTGATGATGAACGACCCCGACGAAGCCCAGCGACTGGCAATGCACAATCCGGCGGGGGGCGTCGTCTCCTTGCACGAAATGCCCGACTTCATCCGGCTGATCGCGGCGCAAAATCAGAGAAGTTGAACCGCTTACTCGTCTTGTAGTGATCGGTGCTAGAGTGCTGTTTGCTGGTTGAAGGCCAGAATCGAGATGAGGGGTACCATGCGAAACCTCTATTTTATCGCGCCAGGCGTTGGGCTCATTGCCGCTCTGGCTTTTTCACCTGTCTTGTCCGCGCAGACTCCCGAACGGCCGGCCGCGGCAAATTCGCCTGCAGCCGCGAGTCAAGCGCCTGACCTGTCCGGCGTATGGCGGGAGCGCGCGCCTGCGACCGCTCGGGCCTACTCCGGCTTCGCATTCAGCAAAGATGAGCCTCCTATGACCCCTTGGGCGGTGGCCAAATACGACGAAGCCAAACCAACCTTTGGGCCCAAGGCCGTGGCCGTGGAAGATTCCAATTCGCCGGACTACAACTGCCTGCCGCCGGGTGTTCCCTACATCTATTTCCGGCCGCACCCCGTCGAGATCATCCAGGGGACAGGCCGGGTGATCATGTATTTCGAGTACGATCACTTCGTGCGCGAAATTTTCACCGACGGGCGCCCGCATCCGAACGATCTCGACCCGTCGTGGATGGGACACGCAATCGGCCACTATGAAGGAGATACGCTCGTAGTCGACACCATAGGCTTCAACGACAAGACATGGCTCGATAGGGTCGGGCATCCGCACAGCGATCAACTGCACCTCGTGGAGCGCTTTCATCGCGTGAATCACGACACGCTGCAGGATGACATCACGATTGACGATCCGAAAGCCTACACGAAGCCATGGAACGCGCAGCTCATGTTCCAATTAAGAGCGGACTGGGATATTGGCGAATTCATCTGCGAAGAAATGATGTACGCGGGGCACAAGTAGTCAAAATGCACTGGTGAAACCCATCGTGGAGAAGCTGAACACCAATGACATGGTCTCGATTGTGGCGTACCTCGGGTCATGGTTGGCGTATGCTACACTGCGGGTTAAGCAATTCGTTCTGCATGAATATGGCTTCATTTAACGGGCTGCGGGCGATCAAAACGAACGCGGTCTAGGAAACCGACACTGGAGGCTCCTGCATGAAACCCAAATTCGAGATCCTTTTCGCAGTCCTCGTTGGTCTTTTAACGCTTGCGGTTCCCGCGTTCGCTCATCACGGAAGCGCGGGTGAAGATACTTCGAAAATTGTCACGGTCAAGGGAACCGTTACCGACTTCCAGTACATCAATCCTCACGTGCAGATCTACGTCGAGGTGAAAGATGAGCAGGGCAACGTTCAGATTTATAATGGCGAAGCGTCGAACTCGCTCGTCCTGCACCGCGCAGGGTGGAACAGCAAAATCATCAAGGTCGGCGACCAAATCACGATGAACGGTTATCAGTCCAAGAACAAAGCGACGAGCCTGCGGTTGACGAGCGTCGTGCTCGCGGACGGCAGGCAACTCGAAACCTTCCCTCGCATTGAGTGAGAAAAGGCCAGGCGCCGTCTAGCGACCGGCAAAACGCGTCAGGCTGGGCTCTTGGATTCGTGCACCGCCCTCATTCGATACTCCTCAGGGTCACCCGAGTCAGTTGACGGCGAAGCAGTAGAACAGCCCCACACCATGTGAAAACGTAATGTCCTCCTGGCTGCACCCGCGCGTTGGGTGCGAAGAGTTCCACGATCCGTTGCCACCGCCGTTGCGGTCGGAAAGCCCGATCTGCGCTGCCGGCCCCGTGTTGCCCTGGATGGATCCATTCCCCGCGGCGCTGCTCGTCCAATTGTTGCAGGTGTGGTCCTTGTTATCGGTGTAGGCGCGACCGTCGGTTTGCGAGCCGGTCAGCATTTCGTGCCGGTTGGAGTTGGGATGCTGGGAGGCATAGGCCCAGGTTCGATCTTGCGGATCGGGATTGTCGTTCAGGCCGGGGACGATCTCGCCCTTCTCGGTTAGCGCTGATAGCTTCGTGATGTTGTTGCCGAGACGCGCGAGTTCGAGCGTATCCCCGTGAAGGTCGGCGAGGTCGTGGGCGATCATATCGCCCTTGGCGTTGTACCAGGGGCCTTGGCCGATGCGGTCGCGGGCATTGATGGCGGGTTGATCGCCGCGCGCCTGCGTGCTCATGTAGGCGTGCCAAGTGTGATTGCCGGCTCCGACCGCGGTAGCCAGTGTCTGGCAGTGCGCGTCCGCTCCGGCCAGGCCTCCGAGGTCGCCCCCTTTACCGATGTTCACGCTCGTGACGAAGAAAGTCATGGGATGCTGCTGCGCGCGAACCTGCAGCGCAAAGGAGAAGTACGAGCCGAGCAGAATTGATAGGGTGAAGATCGCCGCAATAGAATATCTTCGAGTCATTCGCGTCACCTCGTCGTCAAGTGAAATGGGTTTTTCCGCTCTTCTTAATTACAACTCACTCCCGGTCACCGGAGCATCAGCGCCAGACGGTCCGTCCTCACTTGACCGGGAGAAACCTCTGTACGCGTTCGCCGGCCTGCACCTCGCCGGTATAAATATTGCCTTTCGAATCCGTAGCGATCATGTGAAGACCGTGGAACTGGCCGCCGTAATCGCCCGCGCTGCCGATTCGGCCCAGCACTTTTCCGTCCTCCCGGTTGAGGATCCAGATCGTGTTGTTCGAAATATCCGAAATAAATAAGAAACGCTGTTTCGGATCGGCTGAAAAGGCCACGCCACCAGCGGAGCCTCGATTGCCCGTCTCCGTGGCCAGCAGGAACTCCTTGACGAACTTGCCTTGTTTCGTGGTGATATCGATGCGGTTGGCCCCGCGGTCGGCAGCGTATACCAATCCATCGTTGGAAATATTCAGCGTGAGATGGTTCCGGAACTCCTTGGGCTCCGACCCGCCGGGAGTGTATGCGCGGTCTTTGTCATCGGTGGTGATTTCCGAAAGTTGGTGTCCATAAGCGCCCCAACCCCGCTTGAACGCAAAGGTGTCTAGGTCAAACACCATCACGCGCCCGCCCAAGTAACTGTCAGCGCAGTAAAGTTCGTGAGCCGGTTCGTCGAGCCGAACCTCTTCGATCTGTCCCACGATCATCGGCGTCGTCGGGGGATACTTGGCGCGGAACGCCGCGATCGCAGCCGCCCGAGCCGCCGGATCGAGTTGATTGCCGCTGCGCCCGCCCGCCTGACCCCGCAATGACGCAACCGGACCGGGACCGCCCGGAGCGCGTGCCGCACCCTCAGGGGCAGCATCGCCTCCACCGCCGCCTGGCTGGCTCTCCGGTACGCGAGGAACTTCAGCGAGAATTTTCCCGGATTTGGGATCGTATTTGCGGACGGTATTCATCCCGTCGACGGAGTTCCCGATGTAAACGAACCCCTTGCTGTCCACGGCCATGCCGTGGCCTTCCGGCGGGTCGAAGGAACCGATGACGTTGCCGTTCTTGTCGATGTGGATCATCGCCGGCGGTCGGACGCAGCATTCGGCAGTGGGCGGATTTAATTCTGCGTAGTTCTGCGTGCCGTCGATGTCACGCGGACGATCCAACACCCATACGTTATCATCCTTGTCTACCGCCAACCCCGTGACGCCCATCATCCACCACTTGTTGGGCAGGGGCAGCTTGGGCCAGTCGGGATCGAATTTATAGTGCGGCGCACCTTGCGCCTGCGAAAGTGCCGGCAGAGCCAAGACGCTGCAAATCGCGAGCAACATGGCGAATGTCTTCTTCCCTTGATTCGAATGAATGAGCATGGAGGATTCTCTATTCTTTAGGCGCTGAACCACCCGGAACGGCTTTCGCATCGGGGGGTAGGGCGGTCATCAGGGGAGAAGCCTGAATCGTGTTGTGATAGCTCTCCTCCATCATCCAGAACCCGTTGTGGTTCCCGAACACGCGGCTCGACCAGTACGCTTTGCCGCCATAAGTCGGCTGCAGCATGATGGACACAACCGCGTCTCCGAAGTCCCACTGGCGCATCCACAACACCGGGGCTACTCCAACCGGAGGGCGGTTGCGAATCGCCGGATCCGCCATGGCCTTGGCCGTCGCGGCCACGCGTTCCGACTTCGGAGGCTGGACGCCATTTTCCGAATGGACCGCGCGAAGGTCTTCGCCCAGGTGCGCGTCGTGATGTCCGGTGCCGGACTCTTGATCCAGCCATCCATCGAGAGCGGCTTTCTCGTTTGCCGTTAGCGGCGTGTACGGGATCTGCTGGCACGGATTAACGCAAGGTACTGCGAAGTTAGGTCTTACTTCGTGCACTGCCAAAGAGGGATCTATGGTGATCTCGTTGGTGTGGAGCAGCCGCCATCCCGCGGGGCGCTCCACCCAAAAGTGGGCCACATAGTTGTTTCCCACATTCTCCTGAATCCAGACAACCTTTCCGTACTTGTGCTCCGTAATCTTTGCCGCGCCGGCGTCGGGAACTAGCGGTTTGAGCCCAGCCTGAAAAGCGTCATCCTTCGCCCACATGACCCCTTTTGAATCGATCCAGGAAAAATCCATGTCGAGGAGCTTCTCGGCAGCGACCCGATCACCCTTTTGAAGGGCCTGCACAAGGGCGCGATCGGCCTGAACGACCGGATCATCGGCGGCGGCAGCGGGCTTGCTCGTTACGAGCGTCAGCACCGCACCGCCAAACAGGAGTCCGACGAATAGTGCAATCGCAATCGAACTTTTCATTGTAGTTTCCCTTCGGCCCGTGGTGTTAAATCCATGGTTAAAAGCCTGATGGCAAGAATTGAAATGCGTTTCCGTCCTCTTGACTTTTGGATGGGCGTAATCTACACCCGAACCCATCGATCTGCAATACGCCACTAAGGCTCTTGAGTGCGACGGGATTCCCAAGTGCGGGCGGTCAAGCTCAAGCAGAGTCGACTTCATTCGATCCTAAGCGGCGGCAGCCCAGCTCGTTCAATCGCTTCAAATCAGCATTCGCGCTTACATCGCCGGCCGTAGTGATGACGGCTGGATGTAGATCGAGATCCTCGGCCGAATCCGGCCCGGCCACACCCTCTGAGGTCAACGCGTCAGATTCGAATATCGATGGGGGAAACGCGACGCCCAATCTGGAAGGCCCGAGCGAGGCGAACGATGCAAATTTGCCCGGCGGCATTAGGTGCGTCTCCGCACACAAAACACAATCCCATTTCTGCCCGGCGATCAAACTGCTGTTGGCGGATGTTGCGTCCTGGCAAGTCAGCAGCAGAACAGGAAGCGCTTCATAAAAGCGAAGGATGTTGATCGTCGTCGCCAGGCGCGTGGCCCACTGCGCGGCAGTTTCAGCCGTGAGTAACGGCAAAACCTCCTCACGAATGAAAATTGCATCGGCTCCAGCTTCGACAAATGCGCGTGCGACAGCCGCGGTCACTTCACCGGCAAGATCCAACGCGGCAGCGTCCGGGGCCCGATCAAGGCTTCCATTCGTATCTTTCGCCTGAGTAAGAAGGGCGGCCAACGTAAACGGCCCCGTCACGCCGGCCATCAACAGAGATTGACCTCTGACGAGGGGCTTCAGCCGCGCGATGACTTCAACGGCGATAGGAACGCGCCCTCCTTTCGCTGCCTCATCGGGTGAGCGAAGTCCGTCCGGCAAATCGCCGGTCTCGCCGGGTTGCGGCCAGCGCAATGAGGCTCGCTGTCCCTGCGCGTCCCAATCGAGCGCGCCACCCAGCGCTTCGGCTTCGAGCAGAGGATCGAAATAACAGGTTACGCCATCCGAGCGCAAGTGCGTGCGGATCTGCCGCAACGCGTTCGAAATCTTTGTGGGATTCGAAAGGAAATTGCGAAGCGGAAGATTCTCGATGCGCGCGCCGAGCGAAAACACGATCGGGAGGAAAAGCGGGCGCGGCGGGGCGATCCCTTCCAATATTCCTTTGACCGCCTGCCGGGGATTGAATGTCTCCGCCATCATCAGTTCAAGGCCGGAAAACCGGTCCGGTCGGCTTCGCGTCAGGCCAGGAGCCATACCACTGCAGGATTTCCTTTGGCGGGCTCAGCTTGTCCCATTCTCGTTCAAATTCATCGTACGACTTCCCCCGCGCGAGCCGCGCTCGGCGCTCCGCATCGCGCTGCGCCTTCGTTTTCTCGGGGTTGAGCCTCAGCCGCTCGGGATCGTATGCGATTCGATAGATGTTCTGCGCCGTCCAGTCCGAAATGATGTTTTTGCGAAGATCTTCGATAATCTCGTGGGGATCGCGCTCGAGCGGATCGCCGTAACCCGGTCCGCCGCCGCTGAAGCCGAACAGCAGGTCGCCCTCTTCATAGACTTTCGGCGTCCGCGCGACGAGTTCGTAATTCCACTCACCGTGGATCGCGCCCTTTTCGAGGATGGTGCGAAGATCGAACGTCACACTCGAGTCGCCTTTGCTCATCGATTCAAGAAGGTCCGTCTTTCGCACGCTGATGCCAGGAACCGGCGCAGAAGCATAGCCGCCGAAGAGCGGCTGCCCGAGCGGCACCTTCGTGCCGTTGCCCATGCACATCGAGACGAGTTCCGGCATCTTGTGAATCATCCACTGCTGCACGCCGCCCGATCCGCCGCGATGCAGCCCGTGGCCGCAAGAGTCTTTCCAATGCTGCGAAAGCGTGACTGTAATGGGCAGTTCGCTTTCGACTTGCTCGGAATCGGGAGCGCGGCCGAAGGCGCACCACGCAAATCCGTAGGCGTCCATGCCGTCGGTAGCGGCGCGCCCGCCCTGGCCCATGGTGTTGAGCGAGAAGGAGAGCACATCGGCAACCGCAAGCTTCCATTGCGATAGCCCGGCGCAAATTTGCGACGTGTGCTGGCTGCCGGGCGCCGCCGCGATTTGCTGCCAAAGGCTCCCGCTCGAAAATGCCATCTTCGCGAAGGCATTGTGCGTCGCGCAGCGCGTCTGCATGCCAATGAACACGCAGCAACTCGTCGCGGCCATCTTGTCCGGATTCAGAATGATGCCTTCCGGGAAAACGAAATCGATCGGCGCAAACGTGGTGCTGCAAATCGGCAGGTCGTGGAACAAGTATTCATAGAAAAAATTGGCGATGTGCCCGACGACGGCTTGCGGATGAACGTTGTAGGATGACGGATTTTCCGGCGAAGTGCCGTGGAAGTCGAAGACCAGCCGTTCGCCCTGCTTCGTCAGCGTGAGGTAACAGGCGCGGACGAGCGCCGGGGTCCATCCGATCGCGTCGTTGAAGACGACCGCGCGGAATTTTCCGTCCGGCAAACTCCGGATTTTCTTGCGCGCGCCTACTTCCGC
>DATNIO010000266.1:0-33268 GCA_035604385.1 Verrucomicrobiia bacterium
ATGTCGCGGCGGTGTTCGTCCTCGGACTTCACGTTTCCCGGAGAAATGGAATCGGCATTCATCGGTTAGGGACGGCTGATTGTAACGACGCTATTTTCGCGACTGCCCGGCCAGGACCGGATTTCGAGAAGCCTCCGGGCGGGCGGCGATATAGTACTCCTGTCAGGCGTAAATTCCACGTTCCTTCAGCGCAAACGCGACGCGGTCGATCGCGAGCATGTACGCGGCGACGCGGTTATTCACTTGATGAGTTTCGGCGTAGCGCACCACTTCCTCAAAACTGTGTTCGAGCACTTCCCTCAGCCGGTCATTCACTTCCTTCTCGGTCCAGAAAAATCCCTGGCGGTCCTGCACCCACTCGAAATAGCTCACCGTCACGCCGCCGGCATTGGCCAGAATGTCGGGAATTACGAAGATGCCTTTGCGGTCCACGATTTCGTCCGCCAGCGCCGTGCAGGGGCCGTTCGCGCCTTCACAAAGGATGCGGGCCTGCAACCGGTGCGCGTTTTCGGAAGTAATCTGATTTTCCACGGCCGCGGGAATGACGAGTTCGGCCGGCTGGAAAAGGATTTCGCTCGCGCTCATCTTGGCTCCGCCACCGGGGAAATCCGGAAGCGGTTTGTTCTGGCCATACACCCAATCGATGACCTTCGGAATGTCAAATCCGCTTTCGTTGTACAGCGCTCCGTGAACGTCGGCAACGCCGACGATTTTGTAGCCGGCCTCGTACAGAAGCTTCGCCGACATTGAACCGACGTTGCCAAAGCCTTGCACGATCACGCGGGTATTCACGCGCAGCATCCGGAATCTGGAAATGGCCCTGTCGCAGTTGATGAGCACGCCGCGGCCCGTGGCTTCGTGGCGCCCGCGCGATCCGCCGAGATCGATGGGCTTGCCGGTGACGACGGCGGTCTCTGTGTGACGCACGTGCATGGAATAGGTATCCATGATCCAGGCCATGGTCTGCTCGTTGGTGCCGAGGTCGGGGGCGGGCACGTCGCGCTCGGGGCCAAACCATTCGATAAGTTCGGCCGTATAACGGCGCGTGATGCGCTCCAGCTCGCCGTGAGATAATTTGCTCGGATCGCAAATCACGCCCCCTTTTGCGCCGCCAAAAGGAATGTTGACCACCGCGCACTTCCAAGTCATCCAGCTGGCCAGCGCGCGAACTTCATCCAGCGTCACGGTAGGCGAAAATCGAATGCCGCCCTTGCCCGGCCCGCGGACGATGGAATGATGCACGCGGTAACCGATGAACACTTCGAGCCGTCCGGTATCGAGAATCACCGGAATGTAAACGGTGATTTCCTTGTTCGGATATTTCAAGAAACGGTACAGGCCTTCCTCGAGGCCCAGTTTTCGCGCGGCCGCTTCAAAGCGCGCGTCGGCGGATTCGTAAACATTGAATTCGTTGTGTACTGCAAGCGTGGCCATGGAAAACGCTCCTCTTAAACCCACCAGGCCGCATTCGCAACCTGCAAGAAAACCCCACGCGTTGACGCCGGCCCATCCTCCAAGAATATTTGGGATAGAGGACCCGACGTGGCCAGTATACGAACCAAACCGCGCACGGCGCAAGGAAAGGAATAGATACTCGCGCGCGATGGATATGGATATGGTTCAGTGGGTGGGAGGGCGGCGCTCGACAAATTCCTCGATCAGAAGCTGCGAAATACGCGCCGCGTTATGCCGCACGACGCCGTGCTCCTCGAGCAGATTGTCGAGCAAGCAGCGCACACCGATGCGCTGCAGGTCTTGAATATCCACGCGCACCGGCTCGGCGCCGCGCCTGCTATAACGCAGCGCCACTTCCGGAGAGATGCGTTGGTTGCTCGCCACAACCCAGTCGAAGAGCTTGCGCCGCGTATGGCTGTAAATGACGCGCACGTGGTCGGCGAGCGAATAACCTTGCGTCTCCCCTGGCTGCGTCATTAGATTCGCGACCAGGACCCGCGTCGCGGAGGATTTCTCGATCGCTTCGGCGACGCCGGAAACCAGGAGATTCGGCAGGATGCTCGTGTAGAGAGAACCGGGACCGATCAGAATCAGGTCCGCCTGGTTGATCGCGTCCAGCACTTCGGGAAGCGGGCGGACGCGGCGCGGACGCAGGCTCAGGCGGCGTATTTTTTTTTTGCTTTTTGCGATGCGCGTTTCGCCCAGGACAATTTTCCCGTCCGTCATCACCGCTTCCAGAGAAACATTCTCCAGCGTGGTCGGAAAAATTCGTCCCCGAATGGCCAGAACTTCTCCGCTGACGCGAACGGCCTCGGCAAAATCGCCCGTCACATGGGTGAGCGCCGTGAGAAAAAGATTTCCGAAACTGTGTCCGCGCAAACCGCGGCCCTCATGGAACCGGTACTGAAACAGACGCCCGAGCAGCGCTTCATCCTGCGAGAGCGCGACCATGCAATTGCGAATGTCGCCCGGCGGCAGCACGCGATATTCGCGCCGCAGCCGGCCCGAGCTTCCCCCGTCGTCGGTGACCGTTACAATGGCGGCGAGATCGCTGATCGGATAGCGCTCCGACTCTTGCCGCCGGCGCGCCACATAGTGCTTCAGCCCGCGCAACAGCATCGAAAGCCCGGTACCGCCGCCGATCGCGACCACACGCACTCCACCGTGACCCACGTCGGATTTTCGCGCTCTTTTTTTCATTGGGATTGCATCGCTATGGAGCGAGGTTGCGGCACAACTGGAATCAAGCGCCGGAGGCTTCGCGTTCGGGGTAGAGCAATTCGGTAAAGCGGGGATCTTCCTGCAGAAACGCGAAGTCTTCGTCGTTGCGGGCGTGGTAGCGATTTTCCGGACGCAACTGAATCGCGACTTTCAAATTTTCCATCGCCGATTCGGCTTCTCCGGTCAGACAATCCAGCGCCGCCATCGCGTAGAAAACGTAATCGGCCTTGGGCGCCAGCTTGCGCGCGCGCAGCAGATGTTCGCGCGCTTCGTCCCAACGTCCCAGATTCATCATGGCCACGCCCGCTTGGTAGTGTTCTTCTGGTGTGCGCACGGAAGGAGCGGGCTGTTTGGCCATGCGTTGCTCAACGATGCGCAGATGAACGCGCGCGCGGTCCGCCAATTCTTTGCTCGGGCCCGCTTGGACCTTTTCAAGCAATTCTTTCGCCTTCACAAATTTTTGTTGGTGGAAGTGTTGCACGGCTACTTCGTACGTTTTTAGTTGCTGTTCGAATTGAGGGTCAACCATTTGGCGGACAGCTTCGGCGTGCGCCGCAACTTTGTTATCTTCCTTACTTTTCAATAATTTACGGCTTCTGGATGGAGCGCTTGCCCCATGTCTCACGCGTTTTGTCGGTTTTCCGGTCCTTGCCATTTTCGGGAGTCTAACAGAGGACTCCCCTATCGTCAACGCAACTGCGAGCGTGTGCGGGGGAAGTACATGTTTTGCGCTTTCCTCGAAGCCGCGGATTATTTCTTTGTGGCAGAGCCCTTTGGCGGCGCAGCGGGAATCGCGACGGCCGGAGGCGGCTCCGGCGCCAACAACTTTTTCGCGGAGTCTGGAAGCTTATCTGCATTGGCAACGAAAAGCGCCAATTGCCACATTTGCGTGTCGTTCAATATGCCCTTAAAAGTCGGCATTCCGGTCAACCGGATGCCATTCTTTACCTTCCAGTAGCTCACTTGCGGAGGATCGTCCGTCACGCCTTTGCCTTTGAACATCAGCGTCGCGTCGGGAAACATATTGCCTGCGATCTCGGGAGGCGGTTGATCTGGCAAGCCATGGCACCCGGCGCACTGGTCTTTATAAAGCTTGGCTGCGGCCACGTAGTTGTCTTCACTCGGTTGGATCGGTGGCGCCGGAACATTCGCCTTATCAATATGCGCATCGAGCGACCGGCTGGCCATCTTTCGCTCCATTAGCATTGGCGGATCGGAAACTGCCGCGGGGGCCGTTCCCGAGACAAAGTAATAGTAAAGGCCGCCGGCGAAGATCACGACTCCGAGCAGCACACCAACTACGAAACCTTTCATATACAGTATTCTCCTCTATGCGGAATTGAGCACCAGAGTATAGACCAAGGCCCTATATTTTCAGCAGCCAAAAAATATTAGGACTTACATTTAGATCCAGGGATCGCTTAAGCTCAACGAAAAGATGCTAAAGATCTCAGCAAGGTTGGATAAGGCATATCCCAGCTTGGAACGCGATAGAATTGACCCCCTTCAATACCGCATGATTAGGCATGCCGCGGAATACATGGCCGGCTGCTCGGACCCATCTAATGCTTGGCGGGCAACATTCCCTGGTTTGAGGATTGGCCTGCTTTCATGCGTGTGTTATAAAAGAGGACCCGGTTAGTCCGGACAACTGTGCCTTTTATCAATTTTCCTGCTCGCGAAATTAATTGCAAGTTGGTGTACTACGGCCCGGGTCTGGGCGGTAAGACTGCCAATCTGCAGTGGATCTACGACCACACCGGAACCGCGCAAAAAGGCAAGATGATTTCCCTGGCGACGGAAACGGACCGCACGCTTTTTTTCGATTTTCTGCCGATCGACCTGGGCACCGTGCGCGGCTTCAAAACGCGAATTCACCTCTACACCGTTCCCGGCCAGGTGTTCTATGAAGCCAGCCGCAAATTGATCTTGAAGGGCGCCGATGGCGTGGTCTTCGTCGCGGATTCGCAGGAAGAGCGGCTCGACGCAAATCTTGAAACGCTTGAGAATCTTCGCGAACACCTCAAGGAACACAAGCTCGACTTCAATACGATTCCCTACGTCCTGCAGCTCAATAAGCGCGACCTACCCGGCGTTCTTCCCGTCGCGGAACTCACCAAGCAGCTGCAAGTGAAAGGCGAACCCATTAACGAGGCGGTCGCCATTACCGGTCAGGGCGTGTTTGAAACCCTGCGCGAAGTAGCCAAGCTGGTTCTCGCCGAACTGAAAAAAGGCGGGTAAGTGCTAAGCGCAGGAAAATGCAAACCCCGGAATAATGCAGCAGTTTTTCATTCTACGCGAAGAGGGAATCCGGGCTGGTTCGCATCGATCCCCTGCGCTGAATTGAAGGCGCACGGAAAAGTCAAAACCCAGACCCTCTAAAAACGAGAGGATCTACCACCCGAAAATTCAAAATCGTCTCAGAGGGGTGCGCCACCCGCCCCCTCTGGAAGACTTTTAACCACATTCGAGGGATGAATTCCTATCGGGCCAGAAAACGGTTTTTCTGTTTATTCTATCAATAAGAAGAATTACCGCCGCTAGTACCCAGACTGAAACGAGAGCACCTTCAAATGACGAAAGTCCGCCGTATGCGCTAGCCTCGGGTGTAACAAAAGAATCTCCGGCGGCATTAACCGCCGCGTGAAAGATCACACAAGTGATTACGGATTTGCCAGAGGCGTTGTAAAGCCAAGTTAGAACTATTGACAATCCGACGCAATAAATTACAAAGAGTGCGACAAATGCAAAGGGTGAACTGCGGGGAGGTGCCGTATATATTCGCAAGGGGACATGCCATGCGCCCCAAATAAGTCCGACCCAAAGGCTTGCTGCAAAATTCCCATATTGCGACTCCATCTCCGGTAACAGGAACCCTCTCCAGCCTATCTCCTCCCAAAACGGGGAAAGGAAAAAATACTCCAGCACGTCGATGCACCATGAAACCGGGCCCCCAAGGAAAAAAGTTGGTGTACCTTTGAGCCCCCGAATTAAGCTTTCCGTAAAAAACGCAACGAATGGTGCAACAAGAGCAAATACATAGAAGACGGGTTTAACTCGCAAATTCAACATGCCCTTCAAAGTTTGGCGCTTTGGAACCGAAGTCGGGAAGAAGACAAGCATCACAAGCAGGCCCACACTCGGACCGAGAATTCCTATCCATTCCAAGAGACGGCCAATCTGAAGGTGACCATGATTTTCATGCCACTGCAGGGAAACCGCGATATTTGCGTCGCCGAGGAATCTTGCAGATAGCCAAAAAGCCCATGTAAAAATGTACGAGATGGCTACAAACACCCAGATCCGAAACCTGAAGGAACGATTCGTCCCGCCCATTTTTGTGCTGAGATCCAAGGTTCCTCGATATTCCTAGTGCGGAACTCAATCTTCCCACAAACCTTGAGGGCTGGCAATTTTCGCTCGAACGCGTTTAGGTCATGCAGCATCGCCAACGATCGAGAACCAAGCGCCGCGCGTGCACTGAAGGACATACCAACAATTGGAGGGCTGTCACACGAGTCTGACGCTAAGATTGGTGCAGGGTTATCCAAATAGTTATAAGTTGTTAATAAAATGCACCCACGTTCCTTTTTGTATCCGTGGCCCACACATGCTACGGAAGCGCCACCAATTGCCCCGGCCCGTTAAATAATTCGCCCGTACTGCGGGTGTCGAGGGGAGGGGGCGGGTGGCCCACCCTTTCGCATTTTTCCCTGTTGACGAACGCGCACGGCTGGATGATACCACTCCAGTACGTCAACGCCGAGGAACTGGTTTCGCTTTTTCGGGTGGCCGACCCTTTCGGTTTTAAAGGGTCGGGGTTTTGGGGTTCTGTTGCCCCAATTGTTAACAAACTCATCATGACCGGTGCGGCCGTCTTCATTTCATCAAGCTCAGTGCCACGTTCCCGAACTAAGACAATCCTTTTCGCTTCGCGCGCCTGCGCATTGGCGTTGCAGTAACTAAGGGGGGGCTGTACCGCGGTACAATGGCCATTCTGGTACGCTGCCCGAATTTTCTTCCATCTCCGTTTTCCTCGGCATCTATAATTGTGTGATGGATTTCTGATTTCGCCCAGGACCTGGGCGGGTGGCCCGAGCTTTTGAATTCCACTGGATCGTTCCCCCTCTAGATTCTAATACTACTCCCGTACGTCCACTGAGTTAAGATTCTGACGTTGGGGTGCCCCGTCCTTGACGTTCTTCAAGGGCGGGGGGGGTTGGTGCGAGGTCGCATCCATCGCTTTCGGCAGGTGGCCAACCCTTTCGTACGGCCGTCTTCTTTTCATCGCGCTCAGCGCCTCGTTTCCGAACTAACACGATTCTCTTCTTCGTAGGCGCCTGCGTATTGGCATTGCAGTAACTAGGCGTGGAACTGTACCGCGGTACAATGGCCATTCCGGTACGCCGCGACCATTTTCTTGCGTTTCCGATTTTCCGCAGCCTTTATAATTGTATGGTGATTTTCTGGGTTCGCCCGGGACCTGCGACCAGCCATGAGTTCTTCGCCGCTAATGACCAGCATGCACGAGCCCGATCCTCCGTCGGATGCGGGCCTGCACGAGCTGCAGGCAAAACTGCAGAGGCTGGAGCGCCGGGACTGGTGGCTCTGGAGCATGGCAGTCGTCGTCATGCTCCTGCTCACCTTTGCCGTGTTCTCGATGAGCTTTCCGGGGCTCGTCAAAGTGGACGACCCGTTCTTTCAAGCCAGCTTGAATCGGGCCGTGCGCGGCCTGATTGGACTCGTTCTGATCTTCAACGCCTACACCATCTATCAACAGATCACCGTGAAGCGGCTGCGGCGCGATTTCTCCAGGCAGATCGAAGAGATGCGGGCTCTGCAAATGCGTGCGGGGGAATTCGAGCGGCTGGCCCTGATCGATTCCCTCACGGGCCTTTCCAACCGGCGCGTCGCGGAGGGACGCCTGGCATCGGAGGCGGCGCGTTCCGCGCGTTACGGCCACCCCCTGACCGTGATTTCCTTCGATCTCGACAAGTTCAAGCAAATCAATGATACCTACGGCCATCCGGCGGGAGACCAGGTCCTCAAGCATTTCGCCCACCGCCTCGATTCCGTGATCCGGAAGTCGGACCTCGCCGCGCGCATGGGCGGGGACGAGTTCCTGGTTTTACTCCCCGAATGCAGCACCAATCGAGTCCAAATGCTCTTGGACCGGCTGCGTCCCATGGAGACCGAATACGCCGGCACGAAAATTCCGATCTGCTTCTCGGCCGGATGGGTGGGATACGAGAACGGCGAAACCACCGAGCAATTTTTGGTACGCGCCGACCGCACGTTGTATGCGGAAAAGCGCTCGGGAAAAGCGCGCGAGAAAGAACCGCTAGCTGTCCGGTAACGCAGGAAACGGCGAACTGAAAGTCCGCGTCCGATCGCGCCACCCTGCATCACACGCGTTGTCGAAGCACTTACATTCTTGAAGGCGTGTTACTTTTCAATGCACAATCCGCATGGAGTCTTCGCCGGATTGCTTTCTGCCATGCTATAAGGACTTGATGTCTCGCCAGATGCGGATCGACGAAATCCTCGAGGCTTTGGATTAATGGAAACCACCCCGGGCCGAAGACGCAGCCAGCGCCTGTTCCTTCAGGTACGTATCGTCGTGGAAGGGACGCTGCCCAATAAATCTCCCTTCAGTGAAGACACCCACACCATCATCGTGAATGCGCATGGCGCCCTTGTGGAAATGGGGACCTCGCTGGACCAAGGCCAGATCGTCACCATGCGAAATGTGCGGACGAGCGAGAATATTGAATGCACAGTCAAGCTGGTCACCCGCGCCGCTGGCGGGAAATTCAGCACCGCCTTCGAATTCACAAATCCTAACCCTGGCTTCTGGCGCATCAGCTTCCCACCTGAAGATTGGTCCATCCGGAATCCGGAAGCCAAAAGGGGCGGTTGATCTGCCTGGAGACGCCCCGGATCTGCGCCAGACCCCACGCCCCCATACCATCTCATTTACATATTCTGAAAAGGCATTTCTACATCCTGTTGAGGTTTTCGCCTCCACATGGAAGAAATCGGGCGGACATAAAAAAGGGAGGTGATAACCAGATTGGTCATCACCTCCCGGGGTGGGGTGGGGTGTTGCTGGGTAAACTCAATAAATGAAAGCCGATAATTGCCTTTGAGAATTCGTGAAATGCAACTGGTACAAAAAACCGACCATCAAATCTGGTTCAGGAAATACCATATACCGCAGAACGTGTCAACAACGAAATTCGTCAAAGAATTTCCCGCTGGGAGGATCAGCCATCTCACTCCGGCAACGATGACGTGCTTGCGGCAGCATCCAGAACTTCACGGATGCGGCGGCAAAGGACGGCGGGACTATAAGGCTTTCTTAGGACCGCGACGCCGCGCTCCACCAAGTCGGCCAGGGCGGCGGTTTCATTACTGTAACCTGTTGCAAAAACAACAGATACGCCTGGGTTCAGGGTTTTGATCGCCGCGAAGACTTCTGGGCCATTTTTCCGGGGCATAATGACATCCAGCAAGACAAGTGAAATGCGGCCGCGATGGGCTGTAAAGACTTCCACGGCTTCCTCGCCATCGTGCGCCAGCAAGACGTGATACCCCTTTGCCGTCAGAACGGATTGCGCCATATCGCAAATGCCGTCGTGGTCGTCGGCGAGCAGAATTGTTTCTGTTCCGCCGCGTACCGGTAATTCGTCAAGAGCGGGAGTGCGAAGCTCGCCTGCCGCAGGGGTTTCACTGACCGGGAGAAAGATCCGAAATGTGCTTCCCTGGCCGGGCTCGCTTTCCACCTGAATAAATCCATTGTGTTGTTTGACGATGCCATAGACGGTGGCCAGCCCCAGGCCAGTTCCTTTTCCGGTTCCCTTGGTGGTGAAGAAGGGCTCGAAGATCCTTTCACGTGTGGCGGCATCCATGCCGGTTCCCATGTCGGTTACGCGGAGTTCGGCAAAGCGTCCCGGCGGGAGTCCGATCGTGCGGCGGCAGTCCTCCTCGGAAAACAGGGCATTGCGCGTTTCGATGGTGACCCGTCCGCCCTTGGGCATGGCGTCTCGAGAATTAATGCAAAGATTCATGAGCACTTGCTCGATTTGCGTGGGATCGGCCCGCACGGCCCATAAATCTTCCGCGACAGACGTCTGGATCTCGATGTCCTTGCCAATCACCTTGTCGAGCAGATTCAATACGTCGTGGACCGTTTGATTGAGGCTGAAATTTCGCGGCTCCAGAATCTGCCGTCGAGCAAAGGCCAGCAACTGCCGGACCAGGGCCGTGACGCGGTCGCATTGAGAATGTATTTTCTTGAAATAATTCTCCAGAGTCGCGTTTCCCGACGCGGCCTGCTCTTCTCCCAATTCCGCCCACCCGAGAATGGCGCCGATCACGTTGTTGAAATCGTGCGCGATCCCGCCGGCCAACTGGCCGATGGCCTCGAATTTCTGCGCGTGCTGCAATTGCTGTTCGAGAGCCCTGCGCTCGCTCATGTCCCGTGAAACGGTGGCGACGAAGCGCGGCTCGCCCGTCTTTTGGTCCTTCACCTGAAATCCCACGAAATCCATGGGCAAGGACTGGCCGGTCTGGCGATGGCGGAACCGCAATTCTCCTTCCCAGTGCCCGGACGAGTAGAGCGCCGGCAAGATTGTGCCGTGCACCAAGGGCAGATCGGCTGGAACTACGTAGTCGAGGGAATGCGTCCCTTTCAGTGATTCCCCCTCCGCGATCCCCAACATGGCGCGGCCCGCGGGGTTGACGTATTCCACGTTGTCCTGGAGATCGGCCACGGCGATGAAATCACGGCAGTACTCAACCAAAGTAAAAAATTTCTGCCTTTCCTCCTCGGCCCGTTTTCGTTCGGTGATGTCCTGAGCCACGACGAGCGCGGCGGTGCGTCCGGAGTATTCCAATTTGTGCATGAACATTTCCACGTCAATGACTGAACGATCTTTCTTGCGGTGATGCCACTGGCCGGCGTGTTGCTCCAGCGGCTTAGAGTCCCGTAAGTTCGCCAGCAATTTGGGAACTTCCTCGGCCGGATGCAGGTCGGTGGCGGTCATTTGCAGAAATTCCATCCGGTCATATCCGTAGTGGCGAAGCGCCGCGTCGTTTACCTGCTGAATCTGCAGCGTCTTGCTCTCGAAAACCCACATGGGTAGAGGATTGTGCGCGAACAGAAAGAGAGAATTGGCTTCGCTTTGCCGGAGCGCCTGCACCATGAGGTTGCGGGCGTCGCGAACGGCTCTCTCTTCCAGAGCGCGCGCCACCACCAGGGGGAGGCGCGCCAGGTGCTCCTTCAAAACATAGTCGGTGACGCCTTGCTTGATGCACTCGACGGCTACTTCCTCACCAAGGGTTCCGGTGACCAGTATAAAAGGAACATCGTGTTCGGCCTGGCGCATCGCGGAAAAGGCGTCCATGCCGGTCCAGCCGGGGAGCCGGTAATCCGCCAGCACAATGTCGAATGGAAAACGTCCGAGGTGCTGGAGGAATTCCGCTCGTGTGGCGATAATTTGCGGCTGGCACTGAAATCCCGCGTGTCCCAGCTCGTGAAGATTCAGCTCGGCGTCCGCCGCTGAGTTCTCGATGAGCAGCGCGTGCAGCGGCGCGTTCATGTTCCACAAAGTTGTCAGCGAAGCGTTGGTCACCGTTTGGCTCATGCGGACTTCTCCATGCGATTGGCCATGGCTTGCCGCGGGGGCGACTGGTTCACCACCAGCCAATAAAGCGCCAGGGCATGCACCGTTTCGCGGAATTGTTCAAAGTCCACCGGCTTCTGGATGTAGCTGTTCACGCCCAGGCCGTAGCCGGCGGTCAGGTCTCTCCCTTCCTTGGACGAGGTAAGGTGGAGCGTCAGATCAAAGTCTGCGGAACTGTCATCCACGAGCAGGATTTCAATTTCCTCCGCTCTCACGCCGCACCCCCAAGGACCGCGACGGGAGCCGGTGACGCGGGGAGCGGCTGGTTCACGGTAAAGAAAAAAGTGGCCCCATTCTGCGGGCTGGACTCGGCGCGGATGGCGCCTCCATGCTTTTGCAGGATGCGGTAGACAATCGCCAGTCCAACTCCCGTGCCCTCGAATTCCTCGTCGCTGTGCAGGCGCTGGAAGACCTGGAACAATTTGTCGGCATACTTCATGTCAAACCCGACGCCGTTGTCGCGGACGAAAATCACGGGCTTGCCTTCGTAACGGATTTCGTCGATTTCAATGACGGCTTTTTCCCGGTGGTGCGTGAATTTCAACGCGTTGGAAAGCAAATTGAAAAATACCTGCTTCAGCAGTCCCGCGTCGCATTCCGCCGGGGAAAGACGTCCCACGCGCCAGTCCACGGCCCGGCCGCGCGCCTCCGCCTCGAGGCTCAGAATCGTTTCCGCCACCACCTCATTCAGGTCCGTGGTCAGGATTCTGAGCGAGCCGCGTCCGACCCGCGCCAGATTCAGCAGATCGTCCACGAGCTGGCCCATGTGACGCGTGGACGCTCGAACCCGCTCCACATGCTGCTTCGCGCCGGGGGGAAGTTGCGGGCCGTAATCTTCGACGAGGATCTTTGAGAATCCGTCCATGTGGCGAAGCGGGGCTCGCAGGTCATGCGAGACTGAATAGGTAAACGATTCCAGATCGCGATTGGCCGCCTGAAGTTGCGCGGTGCGTTCTTTTACGCGAACCTCCAACTCCGCATTCAATTTGTGGATTTCCTCCATCGCCTGTTTTCGCGCGGAAATATCCACGATGCTGGCGCGCACGAGATTCCGGCCCGACGAAGGCAGGGGAACGAGCGATATTTCGCATGGAATTTCTTTGCCCCCGGCGTTGCGATGAGTCCATTCAAACCGAGGCGTTATGTGGCGGAGGGCCTTATCAAGTTCCTCGCCCGCCGCTTCCGAGGAAGACCTTCCGTCCGGCTGGAACGGCGGACTGACCTCCACGGGCCCGACGCGCAGCAACTCCTCGCGGCTCATGCCGAACAATCGCTCCGCATTTAGATTCGCGTCAGCGAAGCGCCCCACGTCCAGGTCGAGCACAACGATGGCCTCGGGGGCGTGCTCGACCAGAGTTCGATAGCGCTGTTCACTTTCCCGGAGGGATTGATTGGACGCCACGAGCGCCGCCGTGCGCTCGGCAACCCTCTCTTCCAGGTCTTCACTGACGCGCCGTAAGCTGGACTCCGCTTCCGCTCGTTGCTCGACTTCCCAGGTAAGTTTCCGGTTGATTTCGATGAGCCACTGAGTGGCGGGCAGAGCCAGCGCCCGGGGGGTGAGCTGAATCAGCAAGATCGCGGTGGCAACGGAAAAGCAGGCCGCCACGGCTTTCACCGCTCCGGCGAGCCAATACGATGGGAACCAGATCGTCCAGACTTCCATCAGGTGCGTGCCACCACAGGCCACGATGAACGCCCCGAAGCACAGAAACATCCAACTGAAGGGAATGTCCCGCCGCTTGCGGGCGAAGTGCACCAGTGTTATAGGGATCGACAGGTAGGAGAGCGCAATCAGGGAATCCGACACCACGTGCAGCCCGATCAAGTCCGGAGTCCACAAGTAGCAATAGCCGTGCGGCATGAAGCCGCCCGGGAATATCAAATTCCTCAGGAACTGCATTCTTCCCCCGTACCGCAAGAATCAGCGGTGGAGTGAAGAGCCGCGCGCGAATCAACGCACGGCCCCGCGAACACTCCACAGGTTCTCTATCGGCAATTTTCGGGATTGGCTTCAGCGATGAGTGCGGGGCTGCTGCGATCGATCAGGTGGAACTGGCGACCGTGGATTGTTTAAGGGCCGGCGAATCCGAGCCGCGCAATTGTTTCTTCCGTTTTTCTTCATACATGCGCGTATCGGCGACCCGGAGCAGTTGATCGAGCGACGGCTGGTGAACCACGGGCACGTCGGCAATCCCGACGCTCAGGGAAAGCCGGAAGTTCCACGAGGAGAGCGCATTGATGAAATCCGCGCGCTGTTGCAGGCGCTTGCGGACTTGCTGGGCGGAGTCCTGACCCGCATCGGTCATCAGGACACAGAATTCGTCGCCGCCCAGGCGCGCGAGAATGTCCGACTGGCGGAAGCAGGCGCGCAGAACATTGGCGGTCACGATCAGCGCGCGGTTGCCTTCCAGGTGGCCGTAAGAATCGTTGATGAGTTTCAGATCGTCCAGATCCATGTAGATGAGCAGCGCCGCGCCCTTGCGTTGGATCATCCGCAGATGCTGCTCGGCCAGAGCCAGGAATCCGCGGCGGTTGTATAGCCCGGTGAGATCGTCCATCAGGGAAAGATTTTGCAAATTTTTCTGCAGCCGGTGGCGCTCAATCGAGTAGCGCAGCGCTCGCACCAGGGCGGAGCGGTCCAGATGCTCTTTGTCCAGGAAATCCTGCGCACCTTGCCGTAGCGCCTCGGCGGCCAACAGTTCGTCTTCGGACTCCGCCAGAATGACCATGGGCGTGTCGGGCGCAGCGGCGCGCGCAGCTTGCACATAGGCGCGGCCCTGCCGCTGTTTAGAACCAAGATCGAGGAGCAAGACATCCGCTGGATCGCTGGAGAGACGCTCGGAGGCAAATTCGAGGTCCGCGACGTGCGCAATATGAAATTGGCTGGAATCTTCCGTGTCCAGCAGCCCGCGAAGCCGGCATGCATCCTTCGCTTCGCCTACCAATAGAATACGGATCGGCACCCCGTTCATAGACACCGTGCAGCCTCAAGATTCCCATTCTGGGTTCGCCCATTCTGAGTTAGGAAGAACCAAGGCAAGCCTCGACACGATCCAGCGCGAGCTGCACGCATGCCAAGTAGCCGGGGGAACAAGGGAATCCACTTTCTGGAAGGGGGGAACTAAGTCTCATCCACTGCGGAAAAGTTGTCAAGGCAGGTATCGCGAAGTGAACTCTGGAAGGCAACCCCGCTATAGGACTCCTCGCAAACAGCTTTCAGCGAAACCGTCTTCCCACAAAAGGCGCCTAATCCTCCTTGACGAGTTCCAGGAACGCTGTATGATTGATGTTAATCAATGTTACTCAATCTTGCTCTTCCGGAGAGACTTTTTTGTCCACGCACCCAAGAATTGTAATTCACCGCATTCCGATTACTCGCGCACGGATTAACCTGGGGCAGGTCGCTCGCCGCGCTCATATCAACAAGGAGTATTTCATTCTGGAAAAGGACGGCATACCCGTGGCCGCCATCATGAATGTGGAGGAATTGGAGGATTTTCTCGAACTCAAGGATCCCGCGCTCAAGAAGCACATCAGGAAGAGCTACCAAGAATATCATCGTGGGAAAGCAAGGGGCGCCGGAAAATTTCTAAAAGAACTACGGGCCAATTCGGCAAAGCCTGGAATGTAGGCGCCCAGGATGCCCGAACCGTTCTCAGTACTGACGACTCCGGCTTTCGAAAGAGACTTCCGAAAAGTATCCAAAGGAAATCTGATCCTGATAAATGCCCTAGAGGAGTTGATCGCCACTCTCCAGGAAGATCCCTACAACCATAGTGGTCAGCACCAGATCAAGAAGCTTGCGGGTGTGAAACCCGGCGATGGCCAGTGGCGAATTCGCTGGCGTGACTACCGTATGCGATATGACATCCACGGAAAAGATGTCGTCTTGCACGCATTTCGCCACCGTAAGGAGGCTTATTAACAGTTATAAATAAAGATCGTCGGATAAGATCGTCCGATTGACACTTAGCCTACACCCTTCGCGAAAAACGTGAAGAGCGCAGCACCCAAAAAACCTTATTGCCAAAGCTGGGTCCGAGGCAACCTCTCGAATAGCGTCTACTTCGCTTTGTTACGCGACTGGCTCAACAGGTTCACGAACAGGCGGAAGGCGCCGGCGTTGCCTTCGGGCAACTGGCGCGAGAAGGACAGGCCCGTGTAGATGTAGGTGCCTTTGCCGGTGCGGGTCCAGACGAGGCTGCCCATCACGTCTTTTTCGCCTGGATCGTGCATCGAGAGGACGGTGTGATATTGCGCGTCCCACTTTTCCCAGAAGTAGAGGCCGCGCTCCTGCACCCAGCCGTTGAAATCGCGGGCTTCGATTTTGTTCGGGAAATTCAGGAGCGGGCTCGCGGGATCGGTGTAATTCACCGCCGCGTTTTCGTCGGTGACGCGCGGGCCCGGGCCCATCGTCGCGGGGAACGGAGCGGGCTTGAGCGCGTCCCAAATCGCCGGCCGCTGGTCCAGCACGACGAGCGTGCCGCCGCCCGCGGCGTAATCGAGCAGGCGCGAGTTCGAGGCGACGACGTCGGAACGCAGCTCGTACGCGCGCATGCCGGCCACGATGGCGTCGAAGCGGCTGAGGTCGCCGAAAGCAAGAGCGTTCGCGTCGATCATCTCGACGTCGACTCCCAGGCGGCGCAGCGAATCCGGGATGGCGGCGTCGTTGTCGGCGGAGATGTAGCCCACGCGCAGATGATCCGGCACGGCGATGGAGAACACGTGCACGGGCACCGTGGCGGGCGCGCTCCACAAATAAGTGGGCAGCGAAGGCAGCGGCTCGAGCGAGGTTTCGAATTTTTCCTCGCCGCGTTTCGCATAAGCTTTCAATTCGTAATTTCCCGCCGCAATTTTTGGCGGCGGCATCACCGTCAGGTGCACGAGGCGATCGCCCGCGCCGGAAAATTCGATGGCCTCCGGCGCCGGGGCTTTCCAGCCGGACGGCACTTCGACTCCCACGCTGACTTTGGACGCCGTCTGCGCGAAGGAATGCACGCGCGCGAAAACATCGAACTGCCTGGGCTGGCGCGACTCGACGACCACGTATTGCTCCGGCTGCGGAGTGAGCTCGACCGGGGGGACGATGCGTAGCGGGTAGCTCAACACGCTGACGGTGGACGCGTGCAGGCTCTGCACCGGCGCGGTGAATTCAAACGCGTAGCCGTCGGCCTCGACATGCGTGCGCGCGCGAACGAGCGGCGGCGGAAACGGATTGAGAAAATCGCCCGGCGCGCGCGGCGTTTGCGCCCCGGCGGGAACGGCGACGCTGAAATTCGTCGAGCCGTCTTTCTCTTCCTGCTTCGTGATGCTCCAGCCGGAGGGCAGCGCGAGTTCCGGCTTTGAAAATGTGGCCGGCACGCCGTCGCGATGGATTACTTCGGCGCGCACGCTGAAACCTTCGCCAGCGACAAGTTCGCTTCGGTCGGAGTTGGAAACGATTTTGATCGCCGCAGCGTCGGCAAGCGCGTGATTGATCCGCTCGCGGACTTGCTCCAGCTCCCACATTGCGCTTGTGACCGACGAATCCTGCGTGCGCTTCACCCGGTCTTCCAGGGAAACGATCTGTTTGCCCGCTTCCGCGATGGAGCGCACCGCGCCGGGCCAGTCGAGTTTTTCCGCCGCCATGCGAGCTTGATCGAGCGCGTGATCGGCAGCCACGAGCGAATCTTCTGCCGGCACCGGAATCACGTGCGCGAGCGAAGTGAGCGGCTGCGCAAAATCGGACGGCGAAGCCGGCCCGCCCGTCGCGCGCTTCAAACCATACGGGCGCCTAATGAACGGAGAATTCAGGAACGGCGTCACACCCTGCGAGCGGTGATGCAAGTAGCCTTCGAGAGAGATGTCGCGGTAACTGAGGCCCCAGATCGGGGAAATTTCATCGGCGGGCACCACCCAGGAACCGGTGTAGTCCACTTTCTCGTCCTGCGCGGTCGCGCGCACTGGATTGAGAATTGTCTCCACGTGCCAGGGTTTCAGTCCTTCGGCAATCTGGTCGGGGTACTTGGTGGGATCGGCTGCGGCTTCGACGGCTTTCGGCGTTTGATAGCCGGAAGCCTGATGATTGCCGTGGCCGGTTTTCTGGCCGCCCCATCCGTTGATCACAATTTGCGGGCGCAGCATGCGGATGGCGCGCACCATGTCTTCCAGTTCCAGGCCCTGCCATTTTTCCAGCGTTTCTTCGAGTGTCTTTGAAAATCCAAAATCGACCACGCGCGTGAAATAAAGATGCGGCCCTTCAACATTCATGGCCGCGGAAAGCTCGGAGCTGCGCAGGATGCCGAGTTGCGCGCCCTGCTCGGGCCCAATGGCGTTCTGGCCGCCTTCACCCCGGTTCAAAGTCAAGAGCGTTGTGTCCGTCCCCAGCGCGTGAGGCAGGTAGGTGAGCAGCGTGGAGGCCTCGTCATCGGGATGCGCCACAGTGAACAGGACGCGAGTCACCACTCGCGCTTTCTGGATCGATTCGAGCGTGTCCGCGACACTTTGGCCGCGGCCCGGCGCGGGAGCTTCTTGCTGCGCGGAAACTCGCGTCAGAACGAAGGTCAACGCGCAGAGCGCAGCCAACAGCGAAAGCAGCCCGAGCTTTTGCCGGCGCTTCATTGCTGCGCCTCCGCAGCCACAGCGAACGGCCATATCCGCCGGTAACGCGCCTGAATCATGTACGTCAGGATGCCCAGAGCGATCACGCCAAGCCCCCCGAGGGCGAATTTCCATCCCGTGGAATAAAACAGTGCGACCCAGCCCAAAATCGCCAGCACGGCCGGCCAAGGATAGAGCCACATCTTAAAGGGAAGCCGCTCCGGAGGCCAGCGCCGCCGTAAAATCATCACGCCCACGCCCTGGCTGATGAACTGCACGATCAGCCGAACCGCGATAATCGCCTTGATCACGCTGGCTAACCGGAACAGCACGCTGAACGCGAGCGAAGCGGCGCCCAGAAACAGCAGCGACACATGCGGGAAATGTTTTTTGGGATGCACGCGCGCGAAGACCGGAAAGAAATTGCCGTCCTCGGCCGCGGCGAAGGGCACGCGCGAATAGCTGAGCAGCGTGGTGAAGAGCGAGGCGAACGCGATCCACAAAATCATGATCGTCGCGAACGCGGCGGCGCGCGCGCCGTATAGCCGCTCGACGAACGTGCTCACGATGTATTGCGAATTCTGCGCCTCGCGCCAAGGAACGACACCCAGGATGCTCGTCTGCATCGCGAGATATAGCACGGCGATTCCCGCGATCGACAGCAGAATCGCGCGCGGAATGTTGCGCTCCGGCTCGCGAATCTCCGCGCCCAGATTGCAGATGTGGTAGTAGCCGAGGTAGGTGTAAACCGTGTTGACCGACGCCGACCCGAGCCCCGCGAAAAACAGCCAGGACCAATTCCACGCGCCCGGAGGAAAATCAAACGCCATCCGCGCCGAGAAGTGCGTCACTCCTCCCCAAATCATCCACGCCATCGTGCCCACGACGCCGATCCACAGAAATTTCGAGATCGTTCCGACCGCCGAAATCCTGCGGTACAGAAGCGCAATTAAAAAAACAACCAGCCCCGCGGAAATCGCTTTCTGCTGATATTTTCCCAGTGGAATGAGATACGTGAGGTATTGCGAAAAACCGATCGCGCCCGACGCCACCACAAGCGGCGCTTGAATGAGCGTCTGCCAAATATAAAGAAACGACATGAGCCGCCCGCCACGGCCCGCGCCGTAGATTTCGCGAAGAAACGCGTACGTGCCGCCGGCGCGCGGCATCGCCGCGCCGAGCTCAGCCCAGACGAGTCCGTCAAGAAGGGAAAGCACGGCACCCGCCACCCATGCCAGCAGGCACTGCGGCCCGCCCATCGCCTGAATGACCAGCGGAATTACGATGAACGGGCCGATCCCGACCATCGCATTCATGTTCAGGGCGACGGCCTCGCTTAGGCCGAGCCCTCGTTCCAGTTGTTCCTCTGGCAAAAGTGTGGCCATGGTTGGCGCGAAGCGGGCAAAGCATATCAGATGCATCGGGAGGGCTAAAGCTTCGAAGCAAGACCGTAGCTTCTCAACACGCGGGAACCCAACTTGTCAGGGGAGTGAAACGACGCTCGATCGTTCAGCGTTCCGGAGATTTGCGATCAGGCCGACTTCGCCGATCGGAAGCGACCATCCGTGCCTGGATCAGATCACTCGGCCGAGCAGAGGATCGTGGGTCATTTTGGCGTCCTGGTTTTCTCGCGCTTCCCCAGAAGAACCCGGCGCTCTCTTGGTGTCATTTCGCGCCCGACGATTTCGCGGAAAATTCGCTCGATGAGAGTTTTCTTGCGCCCCCGGCGAGTCAAACGTTTATTCATGAGTGAAATTCAAGACTGGGACGATTCAACCTGGCGTCATGCTATCAGGATTGTAGTGATTATTGCAATCGAGTAGTTACTGTATTCATCAATGGTGAGTCATCCGAAAGGTTACGCCATTCAAATGGAACCGGTGTACTACCCTGCCTCAGGAAAGATGCGGCTACATCGTTGCCGCAAAGGAAGAGGACTGATGTCTCCTAATCAGTTCGCTGCACCCGGATTCACCTGGATTTCGAACGTGCGTTCCTCTTGCTCTTGCGGCGCATTTTCTTTTTGGGCGCCTTATGGACAATGCCTTCAAGCTGTTTGTTGACGTGGAGCACGATATCGTTCAGCTCGCGCCTCAAAGCACCTTCAATCATGCCCGATTGGCGTTCTCCACGAGCGACCCGACTGACGTATGAGGCATCGACACGAAGCTTGCGAGCCACCCGCCTGTAGAGCCCTCTGACAAGGGACGCCAAGTCCTGCGGAATTTGGTCGAATGTGGCGGTCCTCACTTTGGAGGACGCATGTCGCCGCTTCCCACTTGAAATCCGTCTGGATGAGCTGCCGAGCTTAGACACGAAAATCTCCCTGCCAACTACCCGGACATCCAGCGTCTTGATAACTCCCCCAATTGTTAAATTTCAGTGATCTGGGACACACACATTAAAGATAAATACCCGGCAATTCGGACGCCACTCTTTATATGCATGATTTAAAATGGTTTACAGAATTCAGCCCATAGAAGTCATAGCGCTGCGTAACCCTTCGAACGCAAGACCGATGTAGAATTCCCATCCTTGGCGGGGTTTCCGACGAAAGAAGCGAGTCCGTTCGCCGCTTCCTGCCGCTACTCGGGGGTGAACGCCAGCAGCACGTTTCCGGGCACGCCTCCGTTGCGCGGATACCCGGAGCTGATGAACACCATGCCGTTGACTACCACGGCGCCCGGACCGTCGATCGAGCCCCCGCGGCCCTTCACGCCGTTCACCGTTTCGAAATCGCGCATGGTGTTGAAATCCCACAGCAGCTCGCCATCTTCGGCGGAGTGCGCCCGAATGTGCCCATCGGTGGAGGTCGCAAATACCACGCCCGGAATTTCCGTCACCGCGCCCGGCTGGGAAGGACTACAGCCCACGGGCGCGCCTTCCGGACAAGGCGCTGCCGCAACATGCCACTCCTGGCTTCCGTCGGCAACGCGCAGGGCCGTGAGGCCACCACCCACGTTCGGGTCGACACGGTTCCGGCGCGTGTCGGTCTGACTGGTCTGAGGCGACCGATTGACGTCGGATACCGTCGCGAAGACGTGCAGTCCATCCGTGGCCATGCCCCATTGGACGCCGCCGTTCGTGCCGCCCTTGCCCACGCGAGCTTGCCACACAACCTCGCCGTTCTTCACGGGATCGAGCGCCCAGACGATTCCCGACTTCTGTCCAGCCAGCAGCAGTTCGCGGCCATCCGGCGCATGAGTCAGAATCGGCGAAGAGCCGAAATCGAAATCCGGGCCGCAGGTCGCGGGGTTACCGGCGCAAGTGCCATTAAAGACATCCTCTCCGGTTAACTGGCGGGACCAGACGATGCGGCCCGTCGCCATGTCGAGCGCGATCACCGCATCGCTTGTGTCCGTCGCGGGCGCCGAATAATTGTCTCCGGTCCCCACATAGAGAAGTTTGCGCTTCACGTCCAGTGTGGGCGCGGACCAGACCCCAACTCCTGAAGGTCCAAAATTTATGGTCCCGCGCGAACTCTTTCCTCGCTCTGTCGGAACGCCGGTCATCCAGGTCTTCCACAGGTGCATGCCGTCGCGGATGCGCAGCGCCACCACGCTGCCACGAAAAGTGCAGCAGGCGTATTCCGCATCGGCGGAGCGCGTTTCCTCCCACGATGCCACCGGCACGTAGACGGTTCCCTCGTGGGCGACAGGTCCGCCCGTGAGCCGCGTGGAATCATGCGCTTCCACCTGGACCTTCCAAAGCAGTTTGCCCGTTTCGGCCTTAACGGCATAGAACCAGCCCGTCATATCTCCGAAAAGCAGCGCGTGTTGGCCGCCGAGCGGCACCGCCAGAATGGAGGACCGCACCGGCCCGTTCGCCTGAAACACCCATTGCAGGCAGCCGGTCTCGGCGCGCATGGCGTGGATCAGCCCGCCGGCGCTTCCAACGAACACCTGTCCATCGATGACCGTGGGCGGCGCGAAGGCAGTCACGTCACCATCGAAGCCAAAAGCCCATTTCAGTTTGAGCCCGCGCACCTGATCGGTACTTAATCGGGCCGAATCGCCCGGCTGAAACCGCGCATTGGTCTGGCCGGGACTCCATCCATTCCATGAAGCCTTTGGCTTGGAAGCTAACTTTACTGTGCGGTCCGCGCAGAACGCCGCGGCTGGTGGACCTTCCACGGCCGCGTTTGTCCCTAAATACGAAGCCACGGCCATGCGGTCTTCCCTGCTGATCGTGAATGCGATGGCCATCATCGGCCCCGCATCGAGCGCTCGGAGGATTCGCGCAGCGGGCATCTTCTGCAGCGCTTCGCGGGGAGGGATGCGGTCGTTGACCTGCTCGTGACACACGGCGCAGCGCTTCTGATACACGGCCTCTCCGGAGGAAGCCGCCAGCAATGGACTCGCCCACAAGGCGAACAAGAGCAGGAATGCGAAGCGTTTCACGGGCCGGACCATATCATGGCGGCCAAATTCGTGTCCAGGACAGAGCCCGCCTCGTCACGAGATCCCCGAACCGGAAACAGCCCAAGTTGGTTTCCGACCTGGAAATTGTGAGGCCCTTATGATAATTAGAGCAGATACATCAGCGTTTATATGGCGCCCTGATAACTATACGCCCGGCCCTAGCTGTTTGAATCAGAGGAGAGCGCTACAGGGAGGATGATTCCGATGGAAGCCCATGAGGAGTATGACCAGAACGACTTGAATAACGCCATCCTTTGCGTTTGGAAGGAAGCGCGAGGAGACGGATCCACAGGGATGAAGGCGGTTGCTCATGTGATTTTTAACAGAATCGGCGCCCCTGGCTTTGCCAGCAATCTGCACGATGTGATCTACGGGAAAAACCAATTTTCGTCGATGAGCATCAGCACCGATCCCGAATACAACCTTGCGCCTCCCAGTGCCACCGATCCTCAGTACCCGTCGTACCTGGCTGCCACAAACATCGTGAATGCAATTGCCGCGCGAACCGATAGCGATCCCACAAATGGCGCTCTCTACTATGCGAACCTCGCGGAAAGTACGAGTGGATGGTTCTTCCATCACGTCGTGAACGATCCGGTGAATCATCCTCTGCGCGCGACGGTCGGTCAACAGGTCTTCTATGCGTAAAGAGTTCACAAGATGTTCAGTGACGCACCTTGCCGTGTAATTCCTGCTTGGGATTGGCATTGATAAGTTCTAGAATCGGCATCCATGAACACAACGATTGCGAACGCAGCCCCGGATCCCATCATCCAACGCCTGGAGGATCAGATTAGCTGGTACGACCGAAAAAGCACATCCAACATGCGATGGTATAAGCGGATCAAAATCTCGGAGATCGCTTCCGCCGCGGTCATCCCTTTCCTGGCGGCATCCAATATTCCTCGTGCGGTAATCGCGACCGGCATTCTCGGCGTATTTGTCACCTTATTTGAAGGCCTGCTGCAACTCAACCAATTTCACGAGAACTGGATCAGGTACCGGTCGACTTGTGAGTCCCTTAAACACGAGAAATACATTTATCTGGCGAACGCGGGACCCTACCCGAATGTGGAGAAACCTCGCGCCCTACTGGCGGAGCGCATGGAATCGCTAATCTCGCAGGAGCACGCGAAGTGGGCGACAGTTCAACAACAGGATCCACAAGGCAAGCCGGCGGCCTAATCAGCCGCTCAATTACCATGCCGCCGCCTGTACTCGACGAGCCCTACTCGGTAAACCGAAGCTACTCCTTGCACGTGGTGGGAGATTTCCAGTTCGCTTAAGGAATCCCAAATTGGGCGGCATTTTTGTCAGCTATCGACGCAGCGACTCGCAGGGAGAGGCTGGCCGTTTGTTTGACGACCTGGCTCAGCGCTTCGGCGATGGAACGATATTCATGGATGTCGCCGCCATCGAGGCAGGACGCGATTTCCGTAAAGCTATTGAAGAAGGAGTCGCCAAATGTGGCGTGCTTCTGGTAGTGATCGGCGTGGGATGGCTTGACGCGAAGGACGAACGGGGAGCGCGGCGTCTCGACGATCCCTCGGACTTCGTTCGCATCGAAACAGCTTCCGCCTTGAAGCGCGACATCCCTGTTATTCCCGTTCTGGTGCGCGGCGCCAGGATGCCGTCCGCTGAGCAATTGCCGGAGGAACTCAAGGAGCTGGCTTATCGCAACTGTATGGAGTTGACGCATGCCCGATGGAGATCGGACTTGCAGCTGCTCGTGGATGCGTTGCGTCGCCTGCTGGGAGATTCCATTCAAGTTGCAACGAGCGCCACACTCAACCAAGCAACCGCTGCAGCCCGGCCAGGCCCTGCGCAACCGGATATGACAGGGTCAACGAAGTTGGAGGACGGAAGTTCCGCGCAAATTGACCCCACGGCCGTGCAGCGAATCACTCGAGACCTTGCGCTCCGTATCGGACCGATTGCTGAAATTGTGGTGAGACGCGCTGCCTCACGCTGCAACTCGGTCGAAGATCTCTATCTCAAAGTCGCGGAGGAGATCGACTCCCGGGACGAGCGCGAGAAATTCCTTCGAGGGCGAGCCCCGATCCCGTCGCCTCCTCTCCTCAATGTAGAAAGAGACGCAAACCTGGCAATCAATCCGTCAGGAACAGCGGGATCACCTCCAGAGGGAAATGACGCACCGTCCGAAACAACTCGATCCACGACAGGGATGCCTTTGTCGAATCGACGCAAGCATTTGCTTCTTGCAAGCGTGGGAGGCGTTTCCCTGATCCTACTGCTGATTCTCGTGACACGGTTCGCGACCAGGAGAGGAGAAGTGCCGTCTCAGCCGTCGCAGACTTCGGACCAGCCGACGCACATTCCAGAATCTTCCCCGGTAAATGCCAGCGCGACTGCTCCACCTGCAGAATTGCCCGCCAGGAGCGACAAGCCTGTGCAGCCGCCCAGCACACCTGAGGCCGAAGAAAGCCAACCTAAGTCTCCCCAACGGATTCGTGTGCCAGAGGAAGTGTCACGAAAACTGCTAATCAGTACAGTTTTTCCGACGTATCCGGCTTTAGCGCGGCAGGCCCGCATTCAGGGAACGGTAGTTCTCGACGCCAATATCTCAAAAGACGGCACGGTCGAGACTCTTCAAGTGATCAGTGGACATCCCCTGCTGGTCCAAGCGGCGCTCGATGCCGTTAAACAATGGCGATACAAGTCCTATGTGCTGAACGGCAAGCCGGTCGCGGTGAACACTCAGATTATTGTGGCCTTCACTCTTGGGGGATGATCGGGCGTTTCGCAAGTCCGAAAAATGGGAGTTTACCCCAGCATCTTGAACGCCTTCACCAGACTGAGTTGCATGCGATTGAAGGAAGCGGTTACGGTGGCGATTTCATCAGAGCCCTTCACCGGCAGCGGCGCCTGGTTCGTGTCTCCCTTACTCACGCGGTCTGCGGCGCCCGACACGAGCTTCAGCGGGCGAATCACGATGAAGTAAACTCCCGCATCCAGGGTGGCGATAGTCGCGACTAGAATAACCACAAGGTAAATAAGTAAAAGATCAAACGCCTGCCGGGCTCTCTGGAGCGGCACCGACATCGGGACAGAAACGATCTGCGCACCTACGATGGAGTCCGGTTTCCACCCAAAGCCGTTGTTCGACCCGTAGGTGGCGGTCATGGCGGGTGGAGCTGCTGCAGGGCTGCTGTGGCACTCCATGCACGCCGGAGCCGCCGCGATCGGAATCGCCAAATACATCGAACGCCCCGTCGGCGTCTCCCGTTCCCCCTCGAATTCTTTCTGCTCGCGGTGGTCACTTAGATATCGAATGACGTCGGCCTCCCAATCGGTCGCCCGATGCTCCGGATTGGTTGGGTTGAGCGTGGCCTCCCGGTACGTGTACTCGGGATAGTTCTGCCTCAGCTTGTTGAAGGTACTCATCGCTCCAAAGGCCGGTACCGTTTCCGCCAGGAACCTCGTCTTGTGTTGGGGGTTCTGCTCGAGCAAGGGCGCCAGGTCGGAAGACGTATAGTCCCTCACCGACTTGGCGCTGGCCATCATCAAGCTTGCTTCCTGGAGGACTTCGCGTTGCGCGTTGCTGATGAGGAAACTGGAGATGGCTTGCGAAATAATCAGCCCGCCGGCTCCGAACAACACCAGCAAGATGAGATTAAACTTCGTGAGCAGCTTCATTTGTGACTCCCCTTTAAGACCAGCGGGAGTCGGGTCAACGATCAAGACCCGACCTATTTTCTGTTCCAGGAGAAACGGTAGTGTAACTCCAATTGAGGAACTCAGTCGGTACTTTACTACAATTAAATAAATGCCCGGATGCCATTCGGTGGGAAGTTGAAATTCCCGCGACGCTTGCGTCCGATTCTGGTTGGACGGCGGCGTGATCGCCAACGATCCGCATGGGTTCGGAAACTGTCCCACCATATGCAAGACATCGCCACGTTCATGACCCAGCGGTTATTTCGTGCGGGAACGGCAAAATGATGCAAAATCGTGGCGGAGCAAACGGCACGCATGTTGAAGCTTGGAATCATCCTGACCGCGGCAACCGTGACGATTCTCGTCGTGGAATTTTTCCGCGCGCGACGCAGGCCATTTCCCGCGCATGGCTGGCTCGGCCTCTTCGCGCTGATTTGCTCCGAGTACTTGATGTTTCACGGGTTCGAACCCGCGGCGACTTATTTCAGCCCGGTGGCGTGGACGTCGTACCTCTTGATTGCCGATGCCGCGGTCTTCGCGACCTCCGGGCATTCGCGGCTGCGCGAGGAGCCGCGCGGGTTGCTGAAGATGGCGGCCCTCTCGATTCCGTTGTGGCTGATTTTTGAAGCGTACAATTTGCGGCTTGCGAACTGGGCGTATGTCGGTCTGCCGGAAGGGCAGATCGAAAGATGGATCGGCTACGGCTGGGCGTTCGCGACGATCACACCGGGGATTTTCCTGACCGCCGCGCTCATCGAGTCCTTCGGCTGGTTCCAACAGGAATCGCGCCCGCTGCGTTTCAGCCGCGCGACGGAGACGTCGTTCATAGTGCTCGGCGCGGTGATGCTTCTTGTGCCGCTGCTTGTCCCCACGCGCACCGCCGCGTATTTATTCGCTTTGGTCTGGCTCGGCTTCTTATTTCTGCTCGAGCCGATCAACTACCGCCTCCACTTGCCTTCCTTCGAGGGTGATCTCGCGCGGGGACATCGCGGGCGTCTGTATTCGTTTCTCGCGGCGGGCTGGGTGTGCGGCTGGCTGTGGGAATTCTGGAATTACTGGGCGCGCGCCGGTTGGATTTACACGTTTCCAATCGGCCAGCATTGGAAGATCTTCCAGATGCCCGCGCCGGGCTATCTGGCTTTCCCGGTGTATGCGCTAGAATGTTTCGCAATGTACGTAAATGGCGCGTGGCTCCTCAGCCCAAAATATATCGCCGAGAAAAAATATCAGGAATAGCCGGGTGAGCATCCTAATCCGATACTTCCGCGCGTTGATCTGCCTGGCGATGGCGGCGCTCGCATCGTTTTCGCCTCGCGAGGCGCGCTCCTCCGAACTCGATATCCCCCCGGACGCAAAGGAAGCCATCGATCTGATGTACATGGGCAAGACGGAGGCAGCCGTCACGCTCGCTCATAAGATCGAAGACGCGCGACCTGATCATCCTCTCGGCTATCTCATCGAAGCTGACGTGCTCTGGTGGAATATTTACTGCAAATGGTCCGAGCGAAAATACAACACGATTGACGCTTGGAGCCACACGCGTCCCGCCGACGCCGATGACGACGCGGAACTTGCGCTCGCCGATAAAGTGACGCACCTGGCCGAGGCCGGCATCGCCAGGTCCGACACGGCCGAGATGGAGTTGTACGCGGGATTGGGCTATGCGTCGCGCGCGCGCCTGCTGGGCTTGCGCTACGAGAAAATTCCCGTGGCTCGCGCGGGCGTCGAGGCGCGCAAACACCTGCTGCGCTGCCTCGAACTGGACCCCAACATGGCGGATGCTTACCTGGGCCTCGGGCTTTACAACTATTACGTCGATACTCTTTCGGCCTTGGCTAAAATTTTGCGGTTTTTCATGGGCATCCCGGGCGGAGACAAGCGCGAGGGTTTGCGCCAGCTCGAAATCGCGTCCACCAAAGGCGAACTGACGCAGGTGGAGGCGCGCTTCAACATGGCCAAGAGCCTGCGCAATTACGATCGCGATTACGCGCGCGCCGAACGGGCCGCCGCGCTACTGGTCACCGAGCATCCCGGAAATTGCATCTTTTTGCTGCTCGCAGGCGATATCGAGCAGAAACTTGGCCACACGGAAGAAGCTGCCGTGAGATTTCGCGCCGCCGCCGCGGCTCCCTGGGAGGAGGCCGCGTGCGCGGACCGCGCGTACAAGCTCGCGATCGAAGCCCTCGCCTCGTTTGGCACAAACCAATAGGGGTTCGTGTAGCACAGTCACTCTTGGCTGTGCGGTTTTGTACACCGCATATACAAGCTACCAATCCAGTGACAATCGCGAAACCCACACAGCCAAGAGTGGCTGTGCTACCAACCCCCCGGGCAACGGGCCGGCACGCGCTGTGCATCTCACGACTGCTGCGGTAAGCTGTGTGAGGCGGGTCCGGGTTGACTTGGGCGTGCCCCAGTGGTATCAGAAACAGGCCGGTTTGGTGGGGGTTCTTCCTATTCTAGGGCGCGGGCTGCACTTTTACGCTGAAGGTTTCACCTCCGCAGGGGCGGAGGCGGAGCGTGGAGCCTGCCGAAAACTGGATCATCGCTGACTTCCTCAGCACCCGGAATGAATTCAATGCGTTTTTGTCTGCCCGGAGTCCCGGCAGGATGGCTCGCGAGGAGCGTGTTCGGATGTGTTCGCGCAAGTGGCTGATTGCGGCGTTGGTGGCGTGTGGGCTGGCCTCCGCCTGTTCCGACTACAACACGAACCTTTCCATCCAAACCTCCTCCTCCGTGCTGGCCTTCGTGAGTCCCAGCACAGCGAGCGTGGGAGGGCAGGGCTTCACGATTACGGCCAATGGACAGGGCTTCACGACTGGCGCGCTGATCCTGTGGAATGGAACCGCTCTGAATACCACCCTTGTCAGTAGCATTCAGCTGACGGCGCCCGTTCCCGCCACGGACCTCGTCACCGCAGGGACTGTCCAAGTAGCCGTACAGATCCCCGGCTCGGCCCAGTCGGGAACGCAAAACGTCAACAATACGACCACGACCGAGGTTTCAAACATTGTCCTGTTTACGATAGGTGCGGCCCCGGGGACACCGCCGGCGATTGCGTCCCTCTTGCCCGTCTCGGCGCCATTTTGTGGCAGCCTCAATGGTTTTCAGCTGACTGTGAACGCCGCGACCGGTACAACTTTCACGAGCGATTCGGTTGTGAATTGGAATGGATCGCAACGCGCGACTACGGTTGCGAGCTCCACTCAGCTATCGGCAACGATCTTGCCTTCTGACACGGCCTTGAATGCCACGGCCGCGGTTTCCGTATCCAATTCGGCGGGAACGTCGAATACATTGCAGTTCACCATTTCGACGCCCACTGCAAATCTTCCGCCGCCGGTCCTCGGATCGGGCTCGTTGTCGCCAACCAGCATCCTGGCCGGCAGTGCGGCGTTTGTGCTGACCATCACCAGCAATGCTACTACTAACTTCGTCCCGTGCTCCGTGGTCCAGTGGGTGAACAGCAGCAGCGTCACGACATCGCTACCTACCACTTTTGTTCCCGCTGTTGCCGCGACGGCGACTAGTCCGGCCGTCCCGCCCCTGCTCCTGGCGACCGTTCCGGCATCCGACCTTCTCGCTCCGGGAAGCGCGAGCGTCAAGTTGTTCACTCCCATTCCGGGCGGCGGCACTTCTCAGGCGGTGGCCTTTACGATTAATCAACCGACCACACCTACGATTACATCGGTTTCCGCAATGTTAGCCGGGTCCACGACACTGTCCCCCACGGCGCCGACTTGCAGCCCGGCCAGTTTCACGCTCGTCGTAAATGGCACGGATTTCGTGAACGGCGGTTCCGTGGTGAATTGGAACGGTTCACCGCGTCCAACAACATTTGTTCAGCCGGCGGCGACGGCGGGGAATCCAACACCGCCACCGTATCTTACCGCCATCATTCCGTTTTCGGACGCAGTTACCCCGGGATCTTTCCCCATTACGGTCTCGAATGGCTTTGCTCTCTCCAACTCAGTGCCCTTTTCGGTGGCGACGCTGCCCGGCACGACTTTCCCGGCGCCAACCGCCACGTTGCTCGCGCCCGCCGGCACGACGGCCGGAGCAGCGCAGTTCCCACTGACTGTGACCGGGACCAATTTTTTGCCGTGTTCCGTCATCCAGTGGAACGGAACCCCACGAGCGACCACCTATCTCAGCCCGACGCAACTTGGCACAACAATTCTCGCTGCGGATGTCTCATCTGCTGGGTCGTCGCCGGTGCCCGTCACCGTATTTACTCCGACGCCGGGCGGGGGGACGTCCAATGCAATTTCATTCACGATTTCTCCTCTGGCCATCGCGTCGCTTTCAGCGTCCACCACGCAACTGCCCTCGACGCCGTATTGCAGCACGACAGGTTTTACCCTCACCGTGACCGCCGCGACTGGCACAATTTTCACGAGCGATTCCGTTGTGAACTGGAACGGCTCGCCGCGTCCCACCACATTCGTCAGCGGGACGCAACTCAGCGCGGCCATCACGTATGCGGACACGGCAGCCCTGGGAACGGCGACAGTTTTTGTATCCAATTCCTCGGCGAGTTCCAACTCTCTGCCCTTTACCATGACGGCGCCCACGTCATTCCCGGCGCCATCGATCGTTTCGCTTGCGCCTTCGAGCGCGGCGGCCGGAGGGGGCGCCTTCGTTCTCACGGTGAATGGAAGCAATTTGTTGCCGTGCTCAGTCGTACAGTGGAACGGTAGCGCGCGGACGACCGCCTTTGTAGGGACAAACGGACTCACGGCGTCGATCGCCGCCGCGGATATCGCAACGGTTGCAACGGATCAAGTTACTGTGGTTAATCCCTCGCCTGGTGGGGGAACTTCCGCCGGAAGTCCATTTACCGTTTTTACGCCGGTGCCCGGTGCGGTACGAATCGCCGCGGCCGCTCAGAATGCGAGCAGCGTTGTCACTGGAACGGAAGGCTTGCTGTCATTGCCGTTGCTCAGTTCGGACCATCGCTACGCCGTGCAGGTTCTGGCTTCCACGGACGGCGTCACCGAAATTCCAGGGACCATTCAAAATATCTTTGTCCGCGATACTTGCCTGGGCGCGCCGTCCGGCTGCACGCCTTCCAACACACTGGTATCCATTGGATTGAGCAGCAACCCCGCCGATGGCGACAGTTTTTCTCCGTCGATCAGCGCGGACGGGCGCTACCTGGCGTACGTTTCTTCCGCGATGAATTTGGTGGATAGCGATACGAATGGCGTGCCCGATGTGTTTGTCCGCGATACCTGCGCGGGCGCGCCGTCCGGCTGCGCGCCTTCCACGCAGCGCGTTTCCGTCGCGACCGACGGATCGCAAGCCAATGGCGCGAGCACTTCGGCCACGATCAGCGCGTCGGGCCGCTACATCACGTTCAAGTCCGCCGCGACCAATCTCGGTTCCATCTCGTCTTCCGAAACCGGACTTTTCCTCCGCGATACCTGCGCCGGAGCAGCCTCGCCCTGCACGCCATCCACGCAACTGCTGGACGCTCTTAAGTAGCACAGCCACTCTTGGCTGTGTGGTTTTTCCCGACGCTTAACAAAGGCACACAGCCAAGAGTGGCTGTGCTACCCGGCTTCTTCCGCAACCTGTCAGCCTGTCGGGTTTAGTTCGCGCAAGGAATAGAACCCGCAGGCTGAAGCCCGCGCCGCTAAAGATCCCCTCAATCCGGCAAGAGAAAGACGCGTTCGGCGGCAAGTTCGATCGCCCAAGGCTGCGGAAGATTCCGGAACGATTCCCACTCCTGCTTGAAGACCTCGGCCTGCAATTGAAAATCATCGGAACCCGCCGGCGGCGCGCCGATGCGCAGGTCGAGCGTGACGCGGAAGGGGGTTTCCGTCATCGACGCCAGCCAGCACGGGAATACGTTCCCGGAGTTTTCCAGATTCAATTTCTGCGGAGGATGCACGCGGACATGATTCGCGCGGATCGCAACATGCTCGGGCGGCTTTGCGAACTGCTGCGCGACGCGAAGCGTGCAGCCCCAATCGAGCGCTTCCACGCGTCCATCGGGCAAACGGCGCGCGCGGGAATAATTCTTGCATCCGGTGACGCGAGCAACCTCGAGCGTCGGAGGATGGCGGAAGATTTCTTCCTTCGGCCCTTGCGCCGCCACGCTCCCGTTCGCGAGCACGACGAGTTTTTCGCAAACGCGATAAGCCTCTTCTAGATTGTGGCTCACGAACAATGTCGATCCGCCGTAGTTTCCCAATGTTTCGCGCAACTGGCGCTCGAGAGCGCTGCGCAGATGCGTGTCCAGGGCGGAAAAAGGTTCATCGAGCAGCAGCGCGGCCGGCTCGATGGCGAGCGCGCGTGCGAGCGCGACGCGCTGCTGTTCGCCGCCGGAAAGCGTCGCCGGGTAGCGCTCCGCGAGGCTGTCAATGTGCGCCGCGGCAAGTTGATCCGCGACGCGCCGATTTTTCTCCGCATCGGGAAGTTCCCGCAATCCGAACGCGATATTTTCCGCCACGGTCAGGTGCGGGAACAGCGCGTAATTTTGAAAGAGCAAACCGATGCGGCGCGCGCGGGCCGGCACATCGATGCCCTGCTCCGAATCAAAGAGCACGCGCCCTTGAAGCACGATGCGCCCGCAGTCCGGCTTCTCGAGCCCCGCGATCGCGCGCAGCGTCATCGTCTTGCCGGAGCCCGAAGGGCCGAGCAATCCAAGCGGGGCGCCGTCCGCTGTGAATTCCACAGCGAGCCGAAAACCTGCGACGTTTTTTTCAATCGCGACTTCGAGTGACATGTTCGCTTTTAGTAGCACAGGCTTCAGCCTGTGGGTTTGGGTCCTTGCAAGCACGAAACCCCACAGGCTGAAGCGTGCGCTACTTAAGGCCTCCGCCAGATGCTGAGCGCCCGGCGATTGGTGCCATAAATCGCGGCGAGAACGAGAAAGGAAAACAGCAGCAGAACCAGCGCAGTCCGATTCGCCACGTCGTAATTCGCGGCCTGCACTTGATCGTAAATGTCGATCGAAACGGTGCGCGTCACTCCGGGAATGTTTCCGCCCACCATCAGCACAACGCCAAACTCGCCGATCGTGTGCGCGAAGCTCAGCACGATTCCGGTGACCGCTCCGGCCGCGGAGAGCGGCAGGATCACGCGAAAAAATGTTGCCACGCGCGACGCTCCGAGCGTCCAAGAAGCTTCGATCAACCGCCGGTCCACTCCTTCAAATCCCGCCGAAATCGGCTGCACCGCAAACGGCAGGCTGTAGAGCACGGACGCCACAAGTAAACC
>DATNIO010000267.1:0-35591 GCA_035604385.1 Verrucomicrobiia bacterium
TCCGGCAATTGCGCGACGGTGGTGCGCGTGATCGTTTCTTCCTCCGTGGTGGCGCGCGAGATCACGACGCATGGAATCTCCGCGCCGATTCCCGCCGCCTGCAATTCCGCCGCGAGCGCGGCGTAGCGATTGCCAGGCATGTAGATGACGTAAGTCGTGTCGGCGGCCACGTTCCGCTCGTTGGTCAGTCCCGTGCCGCTTTCGCGATGCGCCGTGACGAACACGACGCGCGAAGAGTAACGGCGATCCGTGAGCGAAATTTGGGCCGCCGCCGCCGCGCCAAGCGCCGCGGTGACTCCCGGAATCACCTCGAACTCGATCCGTGCCTGACGCAGCGCTTGCATTTCCTCGCCTGCGCGACCGAAGAGCAGAGGATCGCCGCTCTTGAGCCGGGCGACAATTTTTCCTTCGCGCGCCAATTGCACCATCAGCGCGTTGATCTCGGTTTGCGAAATTCCTTTTGCGCCGCAACGCTTTCCGACGTTTACCACCTGCGCCGTTGGCGGAAGGACACGCAAAAGCTCCTGCGGCACGAGATCGTCGTGCAGCACAACGTTCGCGGACTGCAGGATGCGCCAGGCTTTGCGCGTCAACAGTTCTGGATCGCCCGGCCCCGCGCCTACGAGATAAACTTTTTCCGGCATTGCGACCGTTTTCTCCATCCGTTGGACAGGTCCAGCGAACTGGACTAGTGCCCGCAAAAACCTATCTGGAGTAGTGCCCGTAAGACCAATAATTTCGTCATTCTGAGCGAAGCAAAGAATCTCTCTGTGCTTCGGTCAAAACGCAAGAGAGATTCTTCGCTTCGCTCAGAATGACAAAAACATTTGAGTGCGCACACGATCTAATGCCCCTTCGGGTCCAGGCTCGCGTATTGATGAAGCAAACGCTTGCGCTGCTCCGGCGGCATCGGGATGCTCTGCAATTCTTCGCGTGTGCGGCCGAGCTGCGCGACCCACTCTTCCCACTCCGGACCAAATTGCTGTTCAAGTTCCTTGCGCAAACGCTGCGCGAGCGCTGGACTCAGGCCGCCCGTGGAAATCGCGATCTGCAATTCACCGCGGCGCACGACGGCGGGGAAGTAGAAGTCACAACGCTCCGGTTCGTCCACCGCGTTGCAAAGAACGCCCCTGCTTCGAGCCTCCGCGTAAATTTCATCGTGCAGCGCGGGCGAACCCGTCGCCGCGATCACCAGGAACATGCCCGCAAAATCAGCCGGCCTGTATTCGCGCGCTTCCCATTCGATGCGGCCTGCGCGCGCCCACTCGCGCACGCGCGGCGTGGCTTTTGGCGCGACCACGCGCACAGACGCGGCCGTCGCAAGCAGGCTCTCGATCTTGGCCTCGCCCACGGAGCCAGCGCCGACCACGAGGACTCGGCGTCCTTCAAGCTTCACGAACATGGGAAACAAACTCATTGTCATTTCAACTCTTGCGCAACGTTTCCAGTAGCACAGACTTCAGTCTGTGGGGTTCTGTCAGTATGCCTTGGCTGATCGCGAAAGCCAGGATCGACAGACCGCACAAGGCCGAAATCTCACTCAACGCCATAATTTTGCCAAGCTCCAATGGACACCCACAGACTGAAGTCTGTGCTACTCCGGAGTGTGCAGGCCGCACTCTTTTTTCGCGAAGCCCGACCAGCGCCCCGCGCGCGGGTCTTCTCCGGGCTGCACCTGGCGCGTGCACTGCACGCAGCCGATGCTTGGATAATTCTGCTCGTGCAGGGCGTTGTAGGGCACATTGTGCTCCCGAACATATTCCCACACGTTTTCCCAGGTCCAGTCCGCCAGCGGATTGCATTTCACCAGGCCGAACGATTTGTCCCACTCGATTTTCCTCGCATTCGCTCGCGTCGGTGCCTGATCGCGGCGGATTCCCGTCACCCAGGCGGTCAGTCCTGCAAGCTTGGCCTTGAGCGGCTCGACTTTGCGGAGCGAGCAGCACTGATTCGGATCGATGGTCCAAAGTTTCGGCGCGAATTGCGCGGCCTGCTGTTCCGGCGTGTAGAGCGATTTCACGCGCTCGACGCGAATCCCGTACTTCTGCTCGATCTTGCCGATCAGGTCATAGGTTTCCGCGAAAAGAAAATCGGTGTCCAGCGTGAAGACACGAATGTCCGGGCGCACGCGGGCCGCGATGTCGATAAGTGCGACATCCTCCGCTCCGAAGCTCGATGCAATGGCCGCGTTTGGATGAAACTCCGCGAAAGCCCAGCGCACGACTTCTTCCGCGCTCCAACTCTCCGCGCCGGCTTGGACGGCGTCGATTTTTTCCTGTGCCGCTGCGCCCATCATTTCCTCGTCGAGATTTCTTCGTCTGGCCTTCCCTGGAAATTCCGCCCATAAACAAAAACGCCCGCGAGCTTTTGGCTCCGCGGGCCGCGTTTAAGAGCTGGAAGGATGTTTTCTACTGCGCTTGCGTATCCTTGGCTCCCAAGGGGGTCCGCGCCGCCCGGCAACACGTGGGCGTGCGCTTGGTAATCGTAATGCCCTTGAGAATCGGTGTCATCATTGCCATTACAGCTTAAATCAGCCGCCGAAATTGTCAAGCCAAAGTTCCCAACCGGATAGCCAGACGATTCTCCCCGCGACGCATCTGCTTCATCCGCAAGCATCTGCAGGCGCTCCACCGGCGATCGAGGGCACGACCAGGACGCGGTCTCCCTCATGAAACTTGTAGCTGTTGCCGCCGAGGAAGCGAATGTCTTCCTCGTTGACGTAAATGTTCACGAAGCGCCGGACCTGGCCCGCATCGTCGCGCAAATGTTTGCTGATGGCGGGAAAGCGCTGTTCGATTTCGCCGAGCAAATCCGGCAGCGTCTCCGAACTGCATTCGATCGTTTGCACGCCGTCGGTGAATCGGCGAAGCGCTGAGGGAATTTCGACTGTGATTTTCATCTCGATAAGTTTTCTTGACTCAAAGGCTGAAATTCAGTTTGTGTAGCGCCCGCCTTCAGGCGGGCATTTGCGCCATTCCAAGATGCCCGCCTGAAGGCGGGCGCTACACAATCCCAAAAAGCCCGACCCACAAATCCTAATTCCCCGCGACGGCCACCATGCGATCGTTGATGAACGCTTCAAAGACCGTGAGTCGCGGCTCGATTGCGGGCGTGAGCGTGTACTCCTGTGAAACCGCGTCAATCGTTTTCAGGCCGTTACCGGTAATGCAGGCGACGGTCGTTTCGCTCGGGTTGATGTATCCCTGCTCGAGCAATTTCTGCGTGACGCCCGTGGTCACGCCACCAGCCGTCTCCGTGAAAATTCCTTCGGTTTCGGCGAGCAGCTGAATGCCCTTGACGATTTCCGGATCGGAAATATCTTCGGCCCAGCCGCCGCTCTCGCGGATCGCGCGCGCGGCGTAATAACCGTCCGCCGGATTTCCGATGGCGAGCGAGCGCGCAATCGTCGCTGGCTTTTGCGGCTCGAAGTGATCGAGCTTGCGCTTGACGGCGTCCGAAATCGGCGAGCAACCTGTCGCCTGCGCGCCAAAGAATTTCACTTTCTTTTCCTCGACGAGGCCCAGCGCGACGAGTTCGTTGAACGACTTGCGGATTTTCGTGATCAGCGAGCCTCCCGCCATCGGGCACACAATATTGTCAGGAAGACGCCAGCCGAGTTGCTCGGCGATTTCGTAGCCCACCGTCTTCGAGCCTTCTGCATAGTAGGGGCGCAGATTCACGTTTACAAATCCCCAGTGGAATTTCTCGGCGACCTGCGAGCATAGCCGGTTCACCTGGTCGTAGTTGCCATTGATCCGGACCAGCTTCGCGCCGAAGACCTGCGTCCCGGTCACTTTCGCGGCCTCGAGGTCGGCGGGAATGAAAATCCAGGCGTCGAAACCTTCGCGCGCGGCTTGCGCGGCCACAGCATTCGCTAAATTGCCTGTCGAAGAGCAGCTCACTACCTGAAAACCGAACCGTCGCGCCGCAGCCAGCGCGGTCGCCACCACGCGGTCCTTGAAGGAGAGCGTGGGGAAGCAAACCGCGTCATTTTTCAGATAAAGATTTGTCGTGCCGAGCTTTTTGCCGAGGCGGCGCGCCTGCACCAGCGGCGTGAAGCCTGCCGGGATGGTGCCTTGATAATCTTCGGGAAGGGGAAGCAAGGCGCTGTAGCGCCAGAGGTTTGTGGGGCCGGCTTCGATGTTTTTGCGAGTAAAAATGGGACGAATGGCGTCCAGATCGTACACCACTTCGAGCGGCGAAAGGCACTCGTCGCAGAACGACCGCGCCTGATTGCCCCAGAGCTTGCCGCATTCACGGCACTTCAACTGATAATGTTCGGCCATTTGGCCTCCTGCGTTCGGCCCGCAAAGCAATGAGATGGCGCAGCGGGCGAATCGGCTCCATACTTTTGGCTGGTAAACTGCCGCAGGTTGGCGGCGCGAGAGGGGCTAAAAAGAAAAACCCTCCGCGCCAAAGAGGGGGAGGGCTCAAAAACTCTTTCTGAGTGCTCGTCCGACTCTTTAGCAGTTTTTTACGTGGAGCAAGTTGCCTTAAATCGCCACGTGTCCAGCTAAAAAAGTATACGTAGGCCCCAAGTTTGTGTCAAGGCGTTTTTCCCGGCGATCTCTTCCGCTCCCTGGTGCAGTGCCCGGCTCGTTGCTAGTGACTAATTGAGTCCCAACCCACAAGGCTTCGTCGAGCAACCCCGAATATACGTGAAAATAGTGATGAACATGTTTGCTTTGTTGTTGCGAGGCGCACCGTGGCGGAAACACGTATCGAGTTGACGGGCTGGAAGGCGATCGTCGTGGCCATTCTCATCCTGGGGGTGAGCGGCTACCAAATTTCCACGCGATTTCGCACCGTGAATGATGAGGGCCAAAAGGCGCTCCGCGCGTGGCTGGTTAAGGATTACACCGGCAGGGGGCCGAAAGCCTTGGCGAAGCGTGTCGCTGACTATCGCGCTGGTTTGCGGGACCAACCTTTGGACCCGCCAGCCGTTGAGCCCCACGTCGATTTCGTTTCACTTTCGGCGCACGGATGGCGCGACGCCATGATCGTCCGAACTGAGATTTCGGTGGACGGCGGACCGCCGCCTGACGGCCAGCCAGTCCGGTATCTTTTCTTGACGACAAAATACGAAGGTGGCTGGATGGTCCTGTCAGAAAGCGATTCATTCAAGTATTACGAAGTACTGCTAAACTTTCGGACGCCCTATTCGTACTCGTCGTATTGAGCTGGAGCAGAGGTGGGGTGCAGGATTCGCCTTGCCGGGTGATTCGCGATCAGGTATTCTGATTGTTGTGAAACCCACGGTCCATCCTGCGAGCTACCTGGTCTGCTGTTGTTGTCGCGCAGCCAAGGCATAGGCTTTCTTCCAGGGTGGGCAATCCAGTCAATCTAAAGCTACTTAGATAAGCTGAAGCATCGCGATCCCACCAACGGAAGCCCTGGTTGGTGGTTTTTTTGTTTTAGGACGGAAAGCAGGCCCTGGGAAGCGGGCGGCAGGAATCAACGGCGATGGCGGACACATCAAAGGAAGCTGTGAAAACTTCCACCACGAATGGCGGCGATCGGCCTGCGTCTTTGACGCCGCAGAAGATCAACTACCTCAGGGCGCTGGAGGCAGAAAGCATTCACATCCTGCGCGAGGCGGTGGCAGAGTTTGCGCGGCCGGTGATGCTGTATTCGATCGGGAAAGATTCCTCGGTGATGCTGCGGCTCGCGCAGAAAGCCTTTTTCCCCGGGAAAATTCCGTTTCCCCTGCTGCACATTGATACCAGTTACAAATTTCCTGAGATGGTCGAATTTCGCGATCGCTACGCGCGGGAGATCGGCGCGGAACTGATCGTGCACAAAAATCAGGAAGCCCTCGATGCGGGCGCGAATCCGTTTGTGCTAGGGACGCAGAAATGCTGCGGCCTGCTGAAGACGAAGTCGCTGCTGGACGCGCTGGCCGAGGGCGATTTCACGGCGGCGTTTGGCGGCGCGCGGCGCGATGAGGAAAAATCGCGCGCCAAGGAACGCGTCTATTCCTTCCGCGATTCGTTCGGGCAGTGGGACCCGAAAAATCAGCGGCCCGAGCTGTGGAACATTTTCAATTCGCGCATCAACAAAGGCGAAAGCATTCGCGTGTTTCCGCTCTCGAACTGGACCGAAGCGGACGTGTGGTTCTACATCTATCTCGAAAAAATTCCGATCGTGCCGCTGTATTTCGCGAAGGAGCACAACGTCGTGATTCGCGGCGGCTCGATCGTCGTGGCTTACGACAAGTGGGATCTCCTGCCGGGAGAGAAGACGCAGCGCATGGTCGTGCGCATGCGCTCGCTCGGATGCGTGCCGTGCACGGGAGCGATTCGCTCGACGGCCGATACGGTCCCTAAAATAATCGAGGAGATGATTTCGTTCCGGCGGTCGGAGCGCGAAAATCGCGTCATCGACCACGACGAGGAAGGCTCGATGGAAATCAAAAAGCGGGAGGGCTACTTCTGATGAGCCTCGCCGCGAACCAGGAAACTTGGGGCTTCGAGTCCTTCATGGAGCGGAACCTGGAGAAGGATTTGCTTCGCTTCACGACGGCGGGAAGCGTGGACGACGGCAAATCGACGCTCATCGGCAGGCTGCTGCACGATTCCAAATCTGTATTTGAAGATCAGATGGCCGCGGTAAAAAAGAGCCGCATCAATCGCTCCACGGGCGCAGTCGATTTCTCGCTGCTCACCGACGGCCTGCGCGCCGAGCGCGAGCAGGGCATCACCATCGACGTTGCCTATCGCTATTTTGAAACGCCTCGCCGGAAATTCATCATCGCGGACACGCCCGGCCACGAACAATACACGCGCAACATGGCCACCGGCGCTTCGACCGCGAACCTCGCGGTGATTCTGATCGATTCCACAAAAGGTGTTCTCGCGCAAACGCGGAGGCATACGTACATCGCGTCGCTGCTCGGAATACCAAATGTCCTCGTCGCGATCAACAAGATGGACCTGGTGGATTACAGCGAAGGAGTTTTTCTCAAGCTACAAAGAGATTTTGACGCCCTGGCGAAGCAACTCGCTGTCGCGCACGTCGTTGCGATTCCGATCAGCGCGCTCGCGGGCGATAACGTGGTCGAGCGCGGAGCGCACATGCCCTGGTACCGCGGTCCGACATTTCTCGAACACCTCGAAACGGTGCCGATCCGCATGGAGACGCCCTCGGATGCGGTGCGTTTCCCCGTGCAATACGTGATTCGCCCGGACGCGAGCTTTCGCGGCTTTGCGGGTCCAGTGGCCAGCGGAGTGATTCGTCCTGGCGATCCGGTCGTCTCTCTCCCGTCTGAACGGAAGAGCCGCGTGAAATCGATTGTCACGTTTGATGGCGACGCGCCGGAAGCGTTTCCGCCGATGTCAGTCACCATAACGCTCGAAGACGAAATTGATTTGAGCCGTGGCGACATGCTCGTTTCACCCGCTCATCCGCCGCGCGTCTCGCGCCACTTCGATGCCATGGTGGTGTGGTTCAACGCCGAGCCCGCCGAGCCGGGGAAAAGCTACCTGCTCAAGCACACCTCGCGCACGGTTCGCGCGAAGGCCCTCCAGATCCATTACCGCGTCAACGTCAACACGCTGGTGCAGGAGCCGGTAAGCAGCCTGCAGATGAATGACATCGCCTATGTGGAGTTCGAAACCGTCAGCCCGCTCTTCTTCGATCCCTACACGCAGAACCGCATCACCGGCAGCTTCATCCTGATTGACCCGATTTCGAACGCCACGCTCGGCGCTGGAATGATTCGCGCCGACCTGGCGGACCAAACCGTCGCCGATAAAGACCGCATCACGCAGGAATACGTGCCAGTGACCGCCACAGACCGCTACAAGCGTCACGGCCACTTTCCTGGATTGATCCTCGTGGAAGACAATCCGGGACTCGCTGCGCGCCTGGAGCGCGCGCTATTCGACGATCATTTCGAGGTGTTTCATGTGAGCGGCGATGCTCTGCCCCTTTCCGCCATGGAGAGCCAGTATGCTTCGTTCGAATCTGCCGGCCTCGTGGTGATCTATTCCTGCGCCGCTCTCGCTCCAGACGCGAAGCGTAAATTGGGTGCCTTGGCGCCGGGCCGGTTCTTCGATCTTTCCGATTTGCAAGTGTCTGAGGATGACCCCGATGCCGTGCGGAAAATACTTTCACATCTCCAATCGCTTCGCGCGGTTGCTGGAGACGGAATTCGAAACAAAGGGAACTAGCTCGAATTTCGCGGCCCACCCTCCAACTGGAATTTGACCGTTTGCACGGGGCAATGCTATCTTGGGGGACGTCCTGGTAGAGGTGCGGAAGCAATGAGTAGCCGGGCCGAGGTTCCGAGGAGCTTCGGAGGCCCGAGCGAAAGGTGCAGCAGAATTTTCCGCCGAAGTCGCCGAAGGCAGTCCCGCCGAGGCGGCTGGGGGGCTTGGCTAAGACCAGCCCACTGTCATCCGAGGAATCGGGTGGAGCGCTATCGAGGAGCAAGGCGCCTCGTGTCCTGCCGCGCCCTGCTACTTTCCTTGCGCGCCATTCCTTCCTGAGGATTACAATCGATCGAGTTTTTAGTAGCACAGACTTCAGTCTGTGCGTTTTTCGGATTTTACGAGCGTACGGCCTGGGTTCCATGCTGCATTGAGGACTTACAAATGGAAAACCCACAGGCTGAAGCCTGTGCTACTTAAGAAGCAAACATGCATCCATTTGAAATGACGCGCGAGCTGGTCGACATCGAGTCGATCACGGAGAACGAGAAGCAGGTCGGAGAATACCTGCTGCACTATCTCTCCGGCCTGGCGGCGGGTTCCGACGGCAAGGCGGAAGCGATGGCAGTGACGCCGGAACGCTTCAACGTGTATGCCGAATGGGGCGCGCCCGCCGTTGTGCTTTCGACGCACATGGATACGGTGCCGCCTTTCTTCGCGTCGAGCGAAGATGAAGAAAATATTTACGGGCGCGGTGCGTGCGATGCCAAGGGAATCATCGCCGCGATGATTGCCGCGGCGGAAAAGCTGATTGAAAGCGGCGCGCGGAATTTCGGCCTGCTCTTTGTTGTGGGAGAAGAGAGGAACAGCGCGGGAGCGGAAGTGGCTTCGAGATCGCCGCGCGGCGCGCGCTACCTGATCAACGGCGAGCCGACCGAGAGCAAAGTTGCGCTGGGATCGAAAGGAATTTTACGCTACGAAATTGTGGCTGCGGGCAAAATGGCTCATTCGGCGTATCCGGAACTCGGCGAATCCGCCATCGAAAAACTTCTCGATGCGCTCGAAGCGGTCCGGCGCATGCCGCTGCCAGAGGATCCGGTGCTGGGAAAAACGACGCTGAATATCGGCACGATTTCCGGGGGCCGCGCGCCGAATATTATTCCGGACGCCGCTAAGGCGGAACTAGCGATCCGTTTGGTCAACGATGGACGCCAAGTCGATCGAGCATTGCGCGCTGCGATTGGAGACCGCGCGGAGGTAAGAGAAATCCTGACGCTGCCGGCAATGCATTTCTCTGCGCTCGACGGATTCCCGACGTCGGTGGTTGCATTCACGACCGATATCCCCGTGCTGGCGCCAGCGTGGGGCGAGCCGTTCCTGTTCGGGCCGGGCAGCATCCACGTGGCGCATACGACAAACGAAAAAATTTCCAAGCGCGAGTTGCTCGCCTCCATCGATACTTATGCGCAGATGACCCGTATGCTCCTGGGCCGCGCCGAAGCCCAACATGCCTAAAAATCTTGCCATCGTCGGGTACGGAAAAATGGGCCGGCTGATCGAGCAGCTCGCTCCGGAGGCGGGATTTTCCGTCGGATTGAAGCTGGACATCGACACGAACGTGAACCAGGCGGCCATCACGCCGGAAAATTTCCGCGGGGTGGATGTGGCCATCGAATTTTCAACGCCGCACACGGCGGTGGCGAATCTCGAGCGGCTCTGCGCGATCGGCGTTCCGACCATCGTGGGCACGACGGGGTGGTACGGGGAGCTGGAACGCGTGCGAGGTTTTGTGGACCAATCCAGCGTGGGCGTGGTGTGGAGCCCGAACTACTCGATTGGCGTGAACGTTTTTCGGCGCGTGGTTGCCGAGACCGCGCGCCTGCTTGCCAGCCAACCGGAATACGGCGCCTGGGCCTGGGAAGTGCATCACACGGCGAAGAAAGACGCGCCGTCGGGAACGCTGCTCCAACTGATCGAAGAGATGCAGCGCGCGGGATACACGCGGCGGATCGACGCGAGCTCGAACCGCGCGGGTGCGAATCCGGGAACGCACGAAATCGGATTCGATTCGCCGGCTGACACCATCACGCTGCGGCACACGGCGCGCAGCCGCGAGGGATTCGCGCGCGGGGCGCTGAAGGCAGCGCAGTGGGTGATCGGCAAACGCGGGCTGCATGAATTTGGAGAAGTGATTTTTGCGGACGACGCGAAAGCGATGCGCCGCCCGGCAAATTAATAAGAGGTGGCAACCATGTTTCGAGGATTCGTGGGCTGTGGCACGGCGCTGGTTACTCCTTTTCGGAAGGACTTGTCGCTCGACGAAGAAACGCTGCGGCGTCTGGTGCGACGCCAAATCGCTGCCGGGATTAATTTCCTCGTGCCCTGCGGCACGACGGGCGAAAGCCCCACGCTGTCGCACGAAGAGCACCTGCGCGTCGTGGCGATCACGCTCGAAGAAGCCAAGGGAAAAGTGCCAGTCCTCGCGGGCGCGGGTGGCTACGATACGCGCCACGTTATCGAAATGGCGCGCGAAATCGAACGGATGGGCGCGGAAGGAATTCTGTCGGTCACGCCGTATTACAACAAGCCCACGCAGGAAGGGCTCTACCATCATTTCAAGGCCATCGCGGAGGCGATTTCGCTCCCGATTATTTTGTATAACGTGCCGCCGCGCACGAATGTCAATATCGATCCCCCGACGCTGCGCCGCCTGTCCGAAATCGAAAACATCATCGGCGTGAAGGAAGCCTCCGGAAACATTTCCCAGATCACGCAGGTAATTCAGCAAGTTCCCGAAGAATTTCTGGTGCTCTCGGGCGATGACGCGTTGACGCTGCCGCTCGCGGCGATGGGCGGCCGTGGAATTATCTCCGTGGCGTCGAACGAAATTCCAGCGGAAATGACGCGCCTCGCGCAGTTGTGCCTGGCGGGGAATTTTGCGGAAGCGCGGGCCATGCAGCGCAAGTGGCTGCCGCTGCTCGAAGTCAATTTCATCGAGACGAATCCGACTCCCGTGAAGGCGGCCATGGCCGAAATGGGGCTGCTCGAGCCTGTGTTCCGTCTGCCGCTCGTGCCGCCGCGCACGGAAAATCTCGCGAAGATTCGCACCGTGCTGGAATCGCTCGCGCTTCTCGAAAGGGTCCACGTTGCCAACCGCAGCTGACAAGCTCGAAAAGCAAATCGAAGCGTTGTTCGACGCCAGGCCCGCGCGCTATTCCGAAGAAGACCACCAGCTTTTTCGCGCGTTCAAGGAAGAACTGAACGCGGGCCGCATCCGCTCCGCCGAGCCCGACGCTTCGCAGCCAACCGGCTGGCGGACCAACGCGTGGGTGAAAAAAGGAATCCTCGTGGGCTTCCGCATGGGCGCCGTCGTGGACATGTCGGTGGATTCCGCGAAGCAGCCATTCTTTGACAAGGACACTTACCCGGTGCGGCATTTTTCAACGAGCGATGGCGTGCGCATCGTGCCCGGCGGATCGAGCATTCGCGATGGCTGCTACATCGGGCGCGACGTCGTGTGCATGCCGCCGATGTTCGTCAACGCGGGCGCCTACGTTGGCGATGGCACGATGATCGATTCGCATGCGCTCGTCGGAAGCTGTGCGCAGGTCGGCCGCAGTTGCCACATCTCGGCTGCGTCGCAGATCGGCGGCGTTCTCGAACCCGTGGGCGCGATGCCGGTGATTATCGAAGATGAGGTTCTCGTCGGCGGGAACTGCGGCGTCTACGAGGGAACGATCGTGAAGCGCCGCGCAGTGCTCGGCACGGGAACAATCCTCAATCGATCGACGCCAGTGTACGACATCGTGCGCGGCAAGGTGTACGCAGCCACGGAGACCGAGCCCTTGATCGTGCCCGAGGAAGCCGTGGTGGTCGCCGGTTCGCGCTCCATTTCGCGCGGCAAGGGCAAGGATTGGGGAATCTCGCTCTACACGCCGGTGATCGTAAAGTACCGCGACTCCAAAACCGACGCGAAAATTCAACTTGAAGATCTACTGCGTTGAGCTGCAATTCCGTAGCGCTGGTGTCTCGCCGGCGAGACGCCGGCGCTACTTTGTTGCCAAGATTACCGTCGAAGGCGGTGGGACAGGAACCGTTGCCACCTTACGGAAGCCGGCTGTTTTGAGCCAGGCGCGGTATTCCCGCAGTGTGAAGATGTTTCCTTCCTCGGTTTGCAGGAGCATGTTCAATCCAAACAGCACCGGCATCGCAGGGCCCGTGCGCGCGTCGTTCGGAACATATTCTCCGATCAGGAGTTTCCCGCCGGGCCGCAGCGCCGCATAGGATTTCCGCAGAAGCTTCTTGCCGTGTTTTTGCCCTTCCGAGTGGATGATGTGGCCGAGGATCACCAGGTCATACGTATCGCGTCCGAAGTCCGTCTGCCGCAGGTCGCCCTCTAGAAAATTGTAGCGGGCGGCGACGCCGAATTTTTGGGCGAAACTGCGCGTGATCGGGGTCATCTCCGGAAAATCCACAGTCGTTACGCGCGCCTCGGAAATGGCCCGAGCAAACGCCAGCGACCAGGCGCCGGAACCAGCAGCAACGTCCAGTATTTTATGAATCTTGCGGCGCTCTTTTTCTGGAAATCGCGAGACGGCCGCTGTGGATGCTTCAAAGTTACCGGGGAAAATGCTGGCCACCAATTTAGGGAAAAACTCTTTGCCCTTTTCCGCGACATTCACGGTTTCCGCGGGGTGGCCTGTCCTCACCGCCTCCGTCAGATTCTTCCAGTTGTCCCACGTCAGCGAAAGGGCTTGAGCTAACGCACCCACGTACGCTTTTCCCCCGGGCACCAGAAACGCGGCGGAAACGGGCTGGAGGTTGTAACGGCTGCCGGCCTTGCGCAAATAGCCAATCGCCGTAAGAGCATCGAGCAGGGACGCCATGCCGCGCGGAGATGCTCCCACCCCTTCGGCAATGTCTTTCACGGTTCGTTTCCCCGCGGCGATTTTGCCGAACACGTCCAAATCAACCGCAGCGACCAGCGCTCGGGCTCTCCATGCGCCAGTGATATCTTCCATGATCATAGCCGGCGAGAGCGGCGTCTTTCTTGTTTTCCGTGCCATGAGTCCCGTCTCCAGATAAATAAAATTTCCGGTTTACCGTTGTTAGATCGAGAAGTCGCAACCAGACTATGTGTACCGGTCCGGGATAGTCAACGGGAATGCTGCTTAGCTTCTATAGTGACCGCCTCTCGAAAATGCCCCGCCTGACTGAAAAAGACCGCTAAGGTATTCGCCGCCCCCGGAATACGGGAAATTCTAGGGGGAATTGCCTTTAAACTCTGATATAGTTGTTATGTTTTATATGGGAGTCGGGGGTTTTCTTCACCTTCCGGGGTGTTGGGAATGTTAACCCCTCGTGACTTCATCCGGTCCTCACCATCGCCGTCAAGCGATCTGAATCCGGCCATTGATGCCGCGCGCTCTGCTGATTCCCACTCTTGGAAAGAGAGAAAATCATGAAGAACGTGTTTGTCGGGAACATGAATTTCCAAACGACGGAAGCGGAGCTGCGCGCACTCTTTGAACCGTTCGGACAGGTCACTCGCGTTCACATCGCCATGGACCGGGAAACAGGACGCGCCCGCGGATTCGCATTCGTCGAGATGCCCAACGATGCGGAAGCCACGAAGGCGATGTCAGAACTCGACGGCAAAGAAGTCGGAGGGCGAGCGTTGAAAGTCAATGAGGCGCGGCCCAAGGCCGCGTCCGGTGGCGGCGGACCGCGCGGAAGCGGCGGCAGCGGTGGCGGTGGCGGCTTTGACCGTGACCGCGATCGAGATCGCAACCGCGGCGGCAGCGGCGGCCGGGGCGGAAATTCCCGCCAGGGTGGCCGATTCTCGACCGAGGATTATCGCGACAGTCCCCGGCAGCCACGCGAACCTCGCTGGTAACGCGCAAAACGTTCTTTCACAGCCCTGGCGGTCCGCACGCGCTTCCACACAAGGAGATTAGTATGGCTACGTCGAAATCCACGTTTCAGAAGCGCCAAAAAGAAATGAAAAGGCAGGAAAAGCAGCGCATGAAGGCGGAACGCCGCGCGCAGAAAAAGTTGGTCGGCCGGCAAGACGCCGATTTCCCGATGGAACCCCTGACAGGCCCCATCGTCGATCCCGATCTCGTTTTTCCAGAAACGGACGACGAGGCTTAGTCGGGCCGCGATTTTCCTGACCTCCACACTTCGCAAAAACGCCGGCCCGCGCTGCATCGGGACAAGCGAGACGCCGGTGCTACGAGTTGATCAGAAATGGCTGGATTCGCTGCTCGAACCTCCCGAGTCCGCAGGCCCCGAAGAAATTTTCCCCCACGCCGACCGCTTCCAGTTCTCCACGAAACGGTGTCCAACTCCCCAAGAGGGAAGCGGCATTAGCAAGCGCAACGAAAGTCCATTCAAATAGGGTTCGTACATTTCGCGCAATTCGATCAGCTTCTTGTCTCCCGATTCGCCGCACTTGCTGGAGGCGCGGCATTCCACGAGAAGATTGCGGACCGCGGCCACTTCTTCTGGGGGGAGACGGTCTTGCGCCGGCCGGGACGCGGGCACTCTTAAGACCTCCGCCAAGTCCACTACGGCGTGGCGCGCAATCGCAAACGTCAATTGCGATTGCCATTTGGCCGTGCCCTCGCCGTAAGCAATGAGCAGCGCGGACACGTCGAGGACCGCTGTGAACGCGGCGAGCCAGGATTGATTGTCATGCTGCGAACGGAAATAGCAGAGCACCGGATAGGACAGATGGCTTTCCATGATTTGCGCGGCCCAGGTTTCCCATTCGCGCAAGTAGGGAGTCAGAACTTCGCTGTCCGCAAATTGCGAGTGCCGGCGCAGTAGCTCCGCAGCGGTGGGAGGCGATCCCGCGCGAGCGTCGAGAAGCGAGATGTTCAACTCCCGCTGCGAAAACGCCCCGTAGAGCGTCGGCAGATACGAAATCATGAGGCCCAGAAAGCCGAAACCTGTTCCTCCCTCGGTGACCGTGATCGCCTTCGCCAGCGTGGTTCGCGGCGTCACGTCGCCTAATCCCAGCGTGAAGAAAGTGGTCCCGCTCAAATAGAAATCGGTCCGGAACGTCGGCGTTTCCCCCGGCGCGTTGATCGCCGAACCGGAAGCCCAATGCAGCATCGCGAATGCGAGGATCAGCAAAAACGCCCACGTCGCAAATAAGCCCAAGAGCGAAAGCGGGCCGTAATAGCTGAGATGCGCGTCGCGCACCTTTTTCGAGCGGATCAAACGGTTGACCGCGGCCCAGAATGTCCACGTGACCCGGTAGAACATCCGTACCAGTCGAATGGGACGAGTCACTCGCCGGGGCAGAATGATAGTTTCAAACGCTTCCCACAAAGTGGCGAAGAGAATGAAGAAGCCCGCGATGGCGATCAGAAGTTTCATCCACACTCCGTCGGCTCACAACACAATATCAGGTGTTGGCCGCGAGCAGAAATTCCTGCAGCTCGGAAAAACGGTTGGGAAAGGGAATGGATTTCTTCGGCCGGTCCAGGAACGCCGCCAGGCGTTCGGGCATCTCCGGACGGACGCCGATGGCGCGGGCGACGGTTTCGGCGAACTTGGCGGGATGAGCCGTGGCGAGCACGATTCCCTGCGCGGCCGGTTGATTTTGTTTTGCGAAGCTCTCCCAGCCCAGCACACCTACGGCAGTGTGAGGATCGAGCACGTAGCCATGGCGTTTCTCTACATCATGCATGACGCGCAGTGTTTCCTCATCGTTGAAACTGCATCCCCAGATGTCGCGGCGGATGGCCTGAAGATCGTTGTCGTAAAGATCGACGATGCGCGCGAAGTTGCTGGGGTTTCCGACATCCATGGCATTGGAAATGGTGTGGCGCGAGGCGCGCGGAATCAGTTTGCCGCTGCGAAGGAATTCAGGCACAACGTCGTTGGCGTTGGTCGCGGCGATAAATTGCGCGACGCCCAAACCGATACGCTTGGCCAGTAGCCCGCCGGTCAAGTTGCCAAAATTGCCGCTGGGGACCGAAAACACGGGAAGAGATCCCGACAGCCCGAGTTGCGCGACGGCGGCGAAGTAATAAAAACTTTGCGGAATGAGCCGCGCGATGTTGATGGAATTCGCCGACGTGACTGTGAGCTTTTCCGCGATCGCGGGATCGACCAGCGCCTGCTTCGCCAGGCGCTGGCAGTCGTCGAACGAGCCGGCCACTTCGAGGGCCGTGATGTTCTGACCGAGCGTGGTGAGCTGTTTTTCCTGAGCGTCGCTGACGCGCCCGGCGGGATACAGGATCACGACGCGGATGCCGGAAACTCCGAGAAATGCCTGCGCCACGGCGCTTCCCGTGTCGCCCGAAGTCGCGACGATGACGGTGAGTTGTTTGCCCGATTCCGCAACGAAATATCCCATCAGTCGCGCCATGAAGCGCGCGCCAAAATCCTTGAACGCCAGCGTCGGCCCGTGAAACAGTTCGAGAATGTGCAGCCGTTCACCGAGAGTGACGAGCGGCACGGGGAAATTGAACGCCTCGGTAACGATCTTCATCAGGATGTGCGTGGGAATTTCGTCGCCTGTGAACAACGCGCCTACATCCTGCGCAATTTCATGGAACGTGAGCGACGGCAGGCTTTCCAGGAAATCCTTGTCCAGGTGCGGAATTTCGACGGGCATATATAGCCCGCCGTCGGGCGCCGATCCGCGAAGGACGGCGTCGCGCAAGGAAATTTCCGGGCTGCGGTGGAGAGTGCTTCGGTATTTCATCACGCGGGCCGCGCCTGCCCTTCGAGCAGCTCGAGGAAACCGCGCGCGTCAGGATGGAGGTTCCGCAGGCGTTCCATGGAAACAACGCGGTGCGCGTAGCGTTCGTACAATTTCTTTCGCCGCGCAATCAGTTGGGGATAGCACCGCGCGATCGCATCGTGCGTCGATTCGCCGGGGCGCTGGACGAACTGATCGCGCCACAGGACGGGCTTCGGGTCGGACAAATACCGCGCGATCAATACCTCTTCTTCCGCGGGAGAAGCCTCGAGGTAAACCACCGTGGTGAGATTTTGCATCCGGCGGCAGGTTTCCTCGCCAGTGTAAACGACGCTGCCCGTGGTGTCCAAAATGGTCCCTTCCTCGCCCGACGCCTGAATTTCATCCAACGCTTCGCACATGGATTTTACTTCGCAATCCAGATATTTTTTTTCATGCTCGCGATAAGCCGGGTCGTCCGGCCAACCCATCCAGGCCGCGACGCCGCCAATGCCGCGGTGCCCGCCTGCCGCAAGCTCGGGAGCAAGTTTTTTCTCGATCCGGTCGTCAATACTGATGACGCGAAATCCGGCGGCCGCCAGCTTCTGCGCCCAGTGCGACTTTCCCGCGCCGGACATTCCGATAAGGGATAACTTGATCACATACCCTCGGTAGTGTTTGCTGTTGCCAAGCGGATCGGCCCGACCGCGCCTACATATTGGCGGCCAGGAACCGACTCCTCATCACGGAGGACAGCTTGATTTTTATACTGGAGACCGCTCAAAGAGGATAGCGTCCCACGATGCGCCCTGCAAGTCCCGGGGTATTGGGGGTTATTTGCTAAACTCTCCTCTATATCGAGCATCCTGTGGGGCTCGCTGGCTATGTCGTTTTTGAGATGTGGGCCAGCGAATCTTGAATCACGTCGTAGACGAAATTGAGTTGGTCGGGCGTGATGACGTAGGGCGGCAGGATATAGACGACGTTGCCGAGAGGACGCAGAAGCACGCCGCGGCTGAGGAAGTATTTGTACAGGCGCGGGCGAAGAGAAGATAAATATCCCGCGTCGGGCACCTTCAGTTCGATGGCCGCGACGGTGCCGATGTGCCGGACATCCGCTACGCTCGGATGCGCGGCGAACGCGGGCAGGCGAGCCGCGTGGACTTTTTCAATTGCGGCTATCCGCTCGAAGACCGGCTCGCTCTCGAAAATGCGGAGAGACGCATTCGCGGCGGCGCAGGCGATTGGATTGGCAGTATAGGAGTGCCCGTGGAAGAACGCGCGCGTGCGATCTCCGCCCGTGAAGGCGTCGTGAATGCGATCGGTCGCGAATGTTGCGGCGAGAGGTAGAAATCCTCCGGTGAGGCCTTTGGCGACGCACATTAGATCGGGAGCTATTGCAGCTCTTTCGCAGGCAAACATGCGGCCCGTTCGCCCGAAGCCGGTGAGGACTTCGTCCGCAATCAACAGCACATCGTGAGCGGCGGTCAGGCGGCGGACTCCGGAAAGAAATTCCTCGGGATGAACGATCATGCCGCCCGCGCCCTGAAGCAGCGGCTCGACAATCACGGCGGCGATTTCTTCGCCCTGTTCGGAAAGCAGGCGCTCCAGTTTATTCAGGCATTCGATCTGGCAGGTAGCACGCGTGAGGCCGACAGGGCAGTGCGCGCAGTAGGCCGAATGGGTGCGCAGGACGGGAATTCGCAAAGAATCGAATGCCGCGGTAAATGGAGAATCGTCGCTCACAGACATCGCGCCCACCGTATCGCCGTGGTAGGCGTTTTCGAGCGCGACGATTCTTTGTTTCTGAGGCCGTCCGGAATTTTTCCAATATTGCAGGGCCAGTTTCAGCGCGACTTCCACCGCGGTCGAGCCGTCATCCGAGAAAAAAACGTGGCGCAGCGGGGCGGGAACAACTTTGCCCAGGCGCGCCGCAAGTTGTTCGGCCGGCTCGTGCGAAAATCCTGCGAAGAGGACGTGTTCGAGCAGCGCGGCTTGTTTGGCAATGGCCTCCGCGATCGCCGGATGCGAGTGGCCGTGGATGTTGACCCACCAGGACGAAATCGCGTCCAGAATTTGGCGCCCATCCTGCGTCTCAATAAAAACACCTTTCCCGCTACGAATGGAAAGAGGAGGCGGGTCCACGCCTTCCTGTGTGAACGGATGCCAGAGATGGAGGTCGGAAGCGCTCATAATTTATTGGAACGCCTGATGATCGAAGTGTTTTTCATAGACATCGAGCAGCGCCGCGCGATCAATTTTCTTGAGTTTGGGGATGTGACCAACAACGCGAACATTGCCGTAACGTTCGATGGCGCCACGATTCTCGAGGTTCTCGTTGCCGATAAGGGCCACTCCACATATCGGGATGCTCGCCTCACCCAATGCTGCGAGCGTCAGCAGGGTGTGATTGATCGTCCCCAGCCCCGTGCGCGCGGCAACGATGACTGGGAATCCGATTGTCCGCATGAGATCTCTCATCATATCGTGCTCGTTGAGAGGCACCATCACTCCACCTGCGCCCTCGACAATCCATCTTTGCCCCGCCGGAGCTACGGGTAATTCAAACGCTTCGAGAGCGATACGAACTCCCGCCTCGCGCGACGCCAGATGCGGCGAAACCGGCGGGTCAAATCGATATCGTTCCAAAGGGAGCCGGTCTTCCGCGGCTTCCGACCATGCGCGCACCGATTCGCGATCGGTGCCTTCGATTGCACCCGTTTGCACGGGCTTCCAATAGATGGCGTTCAAGGCGGCGACGAGAAGGGCGGAGAGAACAGTTTTTCCGACGTTCGTGTCCGTCCCGGTCACGAAATATCCGGTCATCGGGAAACGGAAACCGCGCGCATGGTGGAAGATTCATTGCGGGCTTGAATCATTGCGGCAACCAGATTGGCAAGAATTTCTTTGGAATGCTTTGCCGTCAGGGATAAACGAAGCCGCGCGGATCCCGCCGGAACCGTGGGCGGACGAATCGCGCGAACGCCGAATCCCCGTGTCCTGAGGTAGGCGGCAAAAGTGACAGCGGCATCGTTCGGTCCGAGGATTACCGGCACGATATGTGAATCGCTGCGCGCTGTGTCAAAGCCGTTTCTTCGCAATTCGTTTCGCAGGAAAGCGCCTAGCTCCTCTATCCGCGCGCGTTCGCCCTCCGATTCCTGGGCAAGATTCATTCCGGCTGCAACCTGCGAAGCGAAATACGGCGGCAGGCCTGTGTTGTAAACGAAAGTGCGCGCGCGATTGATCAGAAAACGGCGCAGATTCCGCGAGCCGCAGACAAATCCTCCGGCCGACGCGAGCGCTTTGCCGCAAGTATGCACCGTCGCGAGTACGCGCGCGGAGAGCCCTGCCGCCGCCACGCAACCGCTGCCGCGCGGGCCGCGCACGCCAATCGCGTGCGCCTCATCCACGATCAGTTCCGCGCCATAGCGTTCAGCGAGCGCGGCCAGATCGGCGAGCGGTGCGCGGTCTCCCTCCATGCTGAAAATACTCTCGACAACGATCACGCGCGCTCCGGCAACAAACGCATTGCGGCGAAGTTCACTTTCCAGAAAATTCGAGTCGAGATGCGGGAAGATGATGCGCCGGCATTTCGCCAGGCGAATCCCGTCGATCAGGCTGGCGTGATTGGCGCTGTCCGAGAATACAACGTCCTCGGGGCGCAGAAGGGCGCTCAGCAGTCCCATGTTTGCGGCGTAACCGGAGGTGAAGTACAAAGCGGATTCAGCGCCAACCCATCGGGCAAACTCAAGCTCGAGGAGAGTCCACACTTCATCATGCCCCGACAATAGGCGAGAGCCGGTGGACGCGATCCGCGGAGCGGAGTTCACGCCCTCCAGGATTGCTTGCTTCATTCGAGGATCTGCGGCGAGGCCGAGGTAATCGTTGGAACTGAAATCGATGCCCTGAACAGCTTCCAGTTGGCGCAGCTCGCCGCGAGTTTCGAGATCGGAAAGCTCGGCGAGGATGCGCTGGTTCATGTCCACGGAAATATTCTTACCGCAGCGGCAGCGGTTCCAGCCCGAGGGAATGAAGCATCGCCGCATCGTCCTCAGGTTCGGGATTTGGAGTGGTCAGCAATTTTTCGCCGATGAACAGCGAATTGGCGCCGGCCACAAAACACAGCGCGACAGCCTCGCGCGAAAGCGCCTTGCGCCCCGCGCTGAGCCGGACCATCGAAGCAGGCATCAAAATGCGCGCCGTCGCAATGGTGCGAACGAAGACAAGCGGGTCGAGCGCGTCCAGGTGTTCGAGGGGAGTCCCGGCAACTCGCACCAGCGCGTTGATGGGAACGCTTTCCGGATGCGGATCGAGCGTGGAAAGCTGGTGCAGCAATCCGATGCGATCGCCTTCGGATTCGCCGAGGCCGATGATTCCTCCGCAGCAGACGGTAACTCCCGCTTTTCGCACCGATGCGAGCGTGCGGAGGCGATCGTCGTAATTGCGCGTGGTGATAATTTGCCCGTAAAATTCCGGCGAAGTATCGAGATTGTGGTTGTATGCGGTCAGCCCCGCCTCGGCTAGGCGCCCCGCCTGCAAATCGTCGAGCATCCCGAGCGAGCAGCAAACTTCCATGCCGAGCTTCGCCACGCGCCGCACCATTTCCAGAATATTTTCAAAATCCTCGCCCTCTTGCACCTGCCGCCACGCGGCGCCCATGCAGAATCGCGTTGCGCCTTCGCTTCGGGCGCGCTCGGCAAACTCCACCACTTCGTCCACGGGCAGCAGGCCGCCGCGCGAAACTTCCGTCGAGTAATGGGCACTCTGCGGGCAGTACGAGCAATCTTCCGGGCACCCGCCGGTTTTCACGGAAAGCAGCCGGCAAAACTGGACGCGCGTGGGATCGTGGAATTCACGGTGCGCCTGCTGGGCCGAGAAGAGAAGATCGGGCAGCGGCTGCCGGTAGATGCGGCGAATTTCTTCCCGCGTCCAATCATGACGCAAAGCCGTCTTGGCTGCCGAAACGCCTGCATCGTTTTGCGACAAGTGGTCTCCTCCAGGACGATACTCGTGGTGCGCGGATCGGCGCAGCAATCACAGCGCAAATCGCTTCGTACGTATCCGCCCATCTAGCGACGTGCCGCCAGGAAAAACATTCTAACGCACATTCGACGAGAATATCGACCTCGCACGGTCCATCCATGATTCGGATCGATTCCATCCGTGCGGGAAATCCAGTGACTGGCGACTCGTGATGCCGGCCGGGCAGCCGCGTCGCAAGTCTGCGAATGCTCCTTACTGCACATCACATTTGTATCGAGATGAAAAGATGGAAAGAATATTTGGCGTGTAAGAGTGGAATGAAGGAAAGATCGGGACGGCAATTGGGTTTTGGAAAATACTTACAGTCGCGCCTGTTCCTTGCGATTCGTTTTCTTGGAGCCCGGGTTCGAAGATGGGGAAGACGACTCATTGGCCGTGGAATTCTTCTTGTGGCAGGAAATTGCCCACCAGCGATTTTGGAATTGCGGCAGCTCGCACATCTTCGTGCAATGCTTCATTCCGGTTTCGTATGCGCAATGGCAGTAGCACAGCGGCGTCGCGGGGCCTGAGCGCAGCGCCGTCGGAACCTGGTTCGCGAGAGCAGCAGCCGAAATCGTTCCCAGCAGAATTGCCATGCGAATCGCCTGCCGGAATCCGCTAGAGCTGGATTTCATTCTTTCATTTTGAAACGGCTGCTATTAAAAACCGATAGCGCGGAGGGTGGGAAATTGTTGGTATTCAGGGTTTGAACGTACTGGTACCGAGGCGGATGGCGAACATTTCCATCTACCAGGCTATTGAATGAGCGAGGCGCCGGGGAGATTTGGCGCTGAAACGACTGCAGGACTCAGATCCGGGAATAGGAAAGATCGAATCGGCTGAACTGGTGGAGAAGTCGTTGCTAGATCAATGCGTTCGGAAATTTGTTGGACAAAATATTCGCAGACAAGATTGCAAGAGGACAAACCAAATAAAGCCAACAATCAAAAAGGCAGCTCACGCGATCACGCGTTGGTTGTCGCGGCTTCGGCCAAGTCGGCCAGCTCCAGTCGCAAGTTTCCCGCATTGGACGCATAACTAAGGGCGGGTTCGAGGTCGAGAATTCCCGCTCGGACCATGCGATCGAGCTCACCGTCGAAGCATTGCATTCCTTCAGTCGAGCCATCTCGCATCGCATCGAGCAGAGATTTGCCCTCCGTTTCGCCTTTTTCCACATATTCGCGCGTCCGCATCGTCGATTTCAAAATCTCAATGGCCGCGATTCGGCCGGTCCCGTCCTTTTTCGGGATCAGGCGCTGCGAAACGATGTAGCGAAACGCTCTTGAAAGGCGGGAGCGGATCGCCTGTTGATCCGCAAGGGGAAATACACCAATGATCCGTTCAATCGTCTTGGACGCGTCCACCGTGTGCAGGGTGGAGAAGACCAGATGGCCCGTTTCCGCCGCTTCCAGCCCGATTTCGATCGTTTCCTTGTCACGCATTTCCCCAACCAGGATCACCTTGGGGGCCTGCCGCAAGGCCGCTCGCAGAGCCAGAGCGAAGCTAGGCGTGTCGCTGTGGAGTTCGCGCTGATGAATCGTGGACTTCTTGTGCATGTGCAGAAACTCGATCGGGTCTTCGATCGTGAGGATGTGATAGGCCTTCTCCTCATTGATTTTGTTCAGGATAGCGGCCAGCGTCGAGGACTTTCCTGAGCCAGTTGGGCCTGTCACGAGCACGATGCCATTGCGCAAATCCGCGATTTCGCCCAATTGCACCGGCAAGTTGAGCGACTTTAGATCTGGCGTCGTCATTGGGATAACGCGCATGACGATCGCGTATGTGCCACGCTGCCGGAAGATGTTCACCCGAAAACGAGCAATTCCGGGCAGACTATAGGAAAGATCGGTGGACCCTTCCTTCTCGAGCTTCCCCGCCACAAGGTCATTCTTTCCAATCAGATCAACGGCTATCCGGCGCGTTGCATCCGGGGCCAGCTTGCCTACGCCCGCGATATTCACCTCTCTGAGCTGGCCGTTAAGTTCAATTTGAGGGGTGCGCCCCGGGGAGAAGATTAAGTCGCTCACCTGCTTGGAGACTTGGAGCATGGTGGCAACAATCGATGCGGTCGAAACCTTAGCTGCTGGGGTAGCGCTTGGCCCAGCATCGTGGCTCACGGCAGGGGGTTGCGACGGCGCAGAAGGCGAATCCATGGTGGCTCCCGGATAAAAGGCTGACTTTCTTGTAAGTTGCAGTCCTGTAGTAGGTTACGAGCCTTGCCGGGGCCCTATTTTCTCTTTTTAGGGTGACGAGACCTGGTAAAAGCTCTCAATTCCTTCTCGATTGCTCGAACCGATTCGGCCCCAAGCCCCACGAACTCGACCCCGATCCCTATACCAGGGAGGCAATAGCGTACTTCGCCACGAGTCTGAACTTCGACCTTTGACTGCGTCAAGCGAAATCGGAGGTTTACGACAGCTCCTTCCGGAAAATGTGTCGAAGTGTTCACGAACATGCCGTGCGGGCTGAGGTCGGGTGGGCGGATTGGGATCTCGCGTCCCCCGCCTTCATAGCTCATATGGAGTTCGCACAGGTGCTGGATACGAGGTTCGCGGCGAGCTGGTGTGGTTGAAGGCTCAGTGCGTCCGCGCTTCTTCAAGAGAGAACCCTTTCCGCGTCACGGAGCAATGACCCGGCGTGAGAATCCGACCCTCCAGGCCCGCGCCGAGTTCCACAATAAGGGCAGAAGCGATAAGCGGGTGACAACTCGTATCCGCACCGTTCACATCCGGAGTTAGACAATGCTTCCATTGGGACTACACGAACGACTTCTTCCAGCGTGGTAACGCCTGCCTGAATTTTTTCCAAGGCGTCATCCTGCATCCGGCGCATTCCGGCGGCCCGAGCCGCGGTTCGAACGAGTTCAGGTTTATACCCGCCGCGCAGAACGGCGCGAATCGATTCGTCGACCGTCAGCAGCTCATAGATTCCCACTCGGCCCTTGTACCCGGTGTGGTCGCAAGCGTTGCAGCCCTCCGGCCATGCGATGCGGTCCGGCGGCTGGATCCAGCCCACGGCGGCGAGGCGCTCACCATAGTCCGGCGCAACTTGCTTATAGCTATGGCAGGCGCAAAGCTTGCGAAGCAGCCGCTGGGCCAGTATTCCTGTCACCGAGGACGCGATCAGATATTCGGGGATCCCGAGATCGAGCAAGCGGGCCACGGCGGAAATACTGTCGTTGGTATGCAGCGTGGACAGGACCATGTGGCCGGTCTGCGCGGCTTTCATGGCGATTTCGGCGGTTTCCAGATCGCGAATTTCCCCAACCATGATGACATTGGGGTCCTGCCGCAGGATCGAGCGCAGGCAACTCGCAAAGGTCAGTCCGGCACGAGTATTCACATGCACCTGGTTGATTCCTGGGAGCGCGTATTCCACGGGGTCTTCCACGGTGACGATGTTCACAGCCGGCTTGCGCAAAAGATTCAGAGCGGAATACAGCGTCGTGCTCTTGCCCGAGCCCGTCGGCCCGGTCACCAGCAACATTCCCTGAGGCTGAGCGATGAGATGCCTCATCCGATCTGCCACGTCGGGAGGAAATCCCAAGTCGGCAAAACTCAATATCGGGGCCGAGGCCTCGAGCAGCCGCATGACAACTTTCTCTCCGTATTGTGTCGGCAGCGTTGACACACGCATGTCTACGCGTCGCTGGCCCACCGCGACCATGAAGCGGCCATCCTGCGGGGCGCGGCGTTCTCCGATGTCCATGTCGGAGAGAATCTTGATGCGGGACACCAGCGAGTTCTGAATGTTCCGCGCGACGGTTTCCAATTCGCGTAAAACTCCATCCACTCGGATTCGCACAACGGTCATTGTGGCTTGTGGCTCAATGTGGATGTCGCTGGCCTGCTTGGCCATGGCCTTTTTTATGATTTCCGACACCAAGCGGACCGCGGGCGTCCTTCTCTGGTTGAGTTCCGCTTGAATTTCCTGAATGGCTTCCCGATTGGCCTGGCGGGAACTGGTCGAAATGAACTCCATCTCCATGCCGGTTTCTAGAGGGGCCTCGTTAGCAGGTTGCCTCGCAGGCGCGGTACTCTCGAAGTGGTCATAACTCCGCACAATCGCGGATTGAATTTCGGCGCGAAATCCAAACCGCGGGGAGACGTCCTTGCCGCAAGTGAATCGCAACTCATTAATCGTGGCTACGTTCTGCGGCTCCGCCATCACCACAATCAACCGGGATTGCTCCAGACGGACGGGGAGAATGTCCAAACGAACCGCCATGGGCTTGGGAATGGATTGAAGAACAGCGTCATCGCATTGAATCGTCGAGCAATCCAGATATGGCACTCGGGAAACCTCTTCCAAGGCTTTCACTAAAGTGGGCTTGTCGACCAGGCCGCGCTCCAGGATCAATTCGCCCAGGCGAACCATTTTGCCTTCCTGCTCGTGGAATAATTGCTGAAGCTCTTCTGCGGTTAAATGCCCACTGTCCTGCAGAATTTCCCCAAGCTTCTTACGCTTCATGCGCAGTTCCTCGGCGAAATATGGGGCACGCGAAGTTCCAAAGCGCGAGGGATAGGCGCCGCTAAGTCATACGCGTTCAGTGCGAAATATCAGGCATATTAGGAAATTCCAATACGCCTTGTTTCAGTACGGGATGAGGGTCGGGCTGGCCTGGCTTGCGCGCAACATCGGGCTGGCGGGCGGGCGCGTAGATTACTCGCGAGACCAAGACTGAATTGGAAATGCGTTGTCATTCGAGATGACAATTTCAACTTTCGATGGTTCGCAAAGTAAATGAGCGCGGATTTAGCCTGAAAGAAAAGGGTGATTCCCGAGGTGGGAGAGCGCTCTCCCGAAACAGGATTTTCGGGACTGGTGAGGGCGAGAAAACTGGAGAGGCTCGGCCGGAAGATCAACAAAAATAAGAAAATCTTGCGATGGGAGACGTGCAGGAGATTGGCCCACTGCGTGCACTATCAAAAAAACGTGGACGCATCCCGATAGACGACTTTCACAAGTCTGCGAGCGAGGGGGAAGGGGCTTGCTCAAGGACGAGTGCTGGTCGTTCCCACCTGCCTCTGAGAGGGAAGCTAGGATGGATGACCCCACGCCCCGGTCAAAAAAAGGCCGGGAAACGGAATGCGTCTTAGGGGGTTCTTGTTCCCAAGCAAGGGCCCCCATCTTTTTTTGATCTAACTATTGGGCCCGCGCTTCACTTGGATCCTTCACCGCATAAGCAGTCCCCGCAGCCGCCTAAATCTGCGAAATCGTTCCGACTGGTTCCACGCGCCGCAGAACCGGAATCTTCGCTTGCCTGAGCACGTGCTCGACTTCCGTTTCTTTTAGCCGCGAAGCGTCGTACTCGAACGAGAGCCGGTTGGCTTGTTCGTCCACGCGAAAACGGCGCAGTCCATAGGTATTGGCGAAGCTGCCGAGCGCACGCAATTGCTCGGGCTGCAGCCGCGATTGCAACTCGTAGGTAATCTCCATGAGTGTCATGAACGCATTATAGCAGCAGGATGATCCCGGGAACGCCAATCTCCCCGCCGCGGCGGGGGTTCTGCGTTACACGATCTCGCCGATTTGACATAGGGGGAGGGGGTATAGTAGAAAAGGAAGGGATAAGGAATTTGGCGGTGATCTTATGTCAGCGAGAAATACTCAAATAATTCGTCGGGCGGCAACTTGCGGCTGCGGCGCGCACGAGAAGAGCAGGAAAGCCCTGGCCGTCGATCCGGAAATCAAGTCGTCGAACTTGAAACGGCTGCGCCGGATCGAAGGGCAGATACGCGGTTTGCAGCGCCTCGTGGAAGAGGATCGATATTGCGCCGACATACTCGTGCAGATTTCTTCCGCGCAGGAGGCGCTCCGCTCCGTAGGGCGCGCCCTGATGAAGAATCATCTGCGCCATTGCGCCTCCGAAGCCATCCGGGACACGGCGCCGGGCCGCGCGGAAGCGATGTATGAAGAGTTGTTGAATCTGATGGACCTGCAATCGAGATAGGGAAGTTATGGAAACGCAAAATACTAACGCCGGCTCCATGGAAAAAGATCCCGTCTGCGGAATGACGGTGGACCCTTCGCGGGCGAAAGCCACGCACGAGCACGGCGGCAAGATGTACTACTTTTGCTGCGCAGGCTGCAAAGAGAAATTCAGCGCCGACCCTGCAAAATACCTGAGGCCGAAGACCCTTGTCGGAATTGCTCCGATGTCCGCACATCCGGTGCAGATTGCGCCGGCACCGGCCCATGGCGCTCCACAACCGGTTGTGAAAAGCGCGGCGGTACCGGGCGCCGCGAGCAAACCTGCGTTGAACGAATACACATGCCCAATGGATCCCGAGGTGCGCCAGCAAGGTCCGGGCGACTGCCCGAAGTGCGGGATGGCACTGGAACCTCTCGTCGCTGCGCTTCCTGTGACCAAAACCGAATACACCTGCCCTATGCATCCGGAAATTGTGCGGGACGCGCCTGGGTCTTGCCCGATTTGTGGAATGGCCCTGGAGCCGAGAACAGTCAGCGTGGAGGAGGAGCAAAACCCCGAGCTCGCGAGCATGACCCGCAGATTCTGGATCTCTGTGGCGCTCACGATTCCGATTCTGGTTGGGGCCATGGCGGATATGGTGCCTGGGCTTTCAGCGCTAATGCAGTTCGCTTCGCCAAAAGCCTGGCAATGGCTCGAATTCATCCTTGCGACTCCGGTTGTTTTGTGGGGCGGTTGGCCATTCTTCGTGCGCGGTGCGCGCTCGCTCGTCACTCGCAATTTGAACATGTTTACACTGATCGGTTTGGGAACCGGAGTGGCTTACGGATTCAGCGTCGTGGGCGTGCTGTTTCCCGGAATTTTCCCATCGTCCTTCCGGGGTGAAGGCGGCGAAGTTGCCGTGTATTTCGAGGCAGCCGCGGCCATCACAACGCTGGTGCTGCTTGGTCAAGTGATGGAATTGCGGGCGAGAAGCCGGACGGGCGCGGCGATCAAGGCGCTTCTCGGACTTGCGCCGAAAACCGCGCGGTTGATTCGTGAAGACGGATTGGAAGTGGATGTCCCGCTCGACGAGGTGAAACCCGGTGACCGGATGCGCGTGCGCCCGGGCGAGAAAATCCCCGTGGATGGCGTCGTACTGGAAGGCGCGAGCAGCGTCGATGAATCGATGATCAGCGGCGAGCCGATTCCCGTCGAAAAAAGTAAGGGCGAGCGTGTTACCGGGGCCACCGTGAACGGCACTGGTTCTCTGGTGATGCGCGCGGAGCGTGTCGGAGCGGAAACCCTGCTGGCGCAGATCGTCCGAATGGTTGGAGAGGCGCAGCGCAGCCGCGCGCCGATCCAGAAGCTCGCCGACGTTGTCGCGGGATATTTCGTCCCCATCGTTGTGGGAATTTCCGCGCTGACGTTCGTGATCTGGGCGTTGTGGGGACCAAATCCCCGCCTGGCGCATGCCCTCGTCAACGCCGTCGCGGTGCTGATCATTGCGTGTCCCTGCGCGCTGGGCCTGGCTACGCCGATGTCGATCATGGTGGCGATGGGCCGGGGCGCCTCGCTCGGCGTGCTGTTCAAGAACGCCGAGGCCATCGAGCTGATTCGCAAGGTGGATACCCTTGTGGTGGACAAGACCGGCACGCTCACCGAAGGCAAGCCGCAACTCGTTTCGGTTGTGCCCGCCGAGGGTTTTCTTGCCAGCGAACTGCTGCGGCTTGCAGCAACGCTCGAGCGCGGCAGCGAGCATCCACTGGCTGCGGCGATCGTCAAGGGCGCGGAGAATCGCGGCGTCTCACTCGGAGGTTCAGCGGAGGCGTTTGAATCGCTCACCGGCCGGGGCGTTCGCGGCCGCGTCGCGGGCCGAGCCGTCGCGCTCGGAAATCAGAAGCTTCTCGAAGAACTCCACGCCGCTGCCGGGACGCTTGCGGCGAAAGCAGAGACCTTGCGTGCGGACGGCCAGACCGTCATGTTCGTGCTGGTGGACGAAAAAATCGCGGGACTCGTCGCTGTCGCCGATCCAATCAAAGAAACCACGCCCGAAGCGATTCGCCAGTTGCACTCAGACGGTATTCGCATCGTGATGCTGACCGGCGACAGCCGCACGACGGCCGAGGCCGTTGCAAGAAAACTCCAGATTGACGAAGTCGTCGCTGAAGTTTTGCCGCAGGGAAAAGCGGGCGTCGTGAAGCGGCTGCAAGGGGAAGGCCGTTTCGTCGCCATGGCGGGCGACGGAATCAACGACGCACCGGCGCTGGCGCAGGCGCAAGTCGGAATCGCCATGGGCACGGGCACGGACGTCGCGATGGAAAGCGCCGGAGTCACGCTGATCAAGGGCGATCTGCGCGGCATCGTCCGCGCGCGGGCCTTGAGCCGCGCCACGATGAGCAACATCAAGCAGAATCTGTTTTTCGCTTTTGTTTACAACTCGGTTGGCGTGCCGATCGCCGCGGGAATCCTGTATCCGTTTTTTGGCCTTTTGCTCAGTCCAATGATCGCAGCGGTGGCGATGAGTTTCAGTTCGGTGTCGGTGATTACGAATGCGCTGCGGCTGAGGGGGGGCGATTTATCAGCGTAGTTGCAATTTCTAATGCGAGAACCCGCTCTGGAGAAAAACGCAAGGGCGGAGTACCCGGCTCGCGGGGGACCCACGGTCTTCGAAGCCCTCCGTCCGGCCAAGATGGATCCACGACGCGGACATCTTCATCGTCAAATGTGCTCATGCCAAAATCTAAAATTGGAGCCAGGCTTTCAGTACGGGTGCACGAACTCAGCGGTGCCGCCACATTTTTTTATCTCCCCAGAAATGTAAATTGCCCAGTCCTTTGAATACCAATAGACATACCGTTGGTTCTTTCCTTGCATCAAGGTTTGTTCATCCTTAAGACTTCGCGTGCTTTCCAGTTCCTTATTGAAGAGCTGTTCAAGGCAGGTAACACTCCGCTCGTCGGAAGGACTCCATGCGGCTCTGACGTAATAGCGGTCGCCCTTCAATGATGCAGTCGGCTTGAGTATGCGCGTGCTCTGGGCGGACGCGACGCTTTGGGAGACCCTCTCGAGGTCCTCATGCTTCGTTATATCGACTCGTCGCAATATAGCTTCTGCGTGCGCCGTGGAAATGCGCAGGAGTATTTTTTCCGCTGACTCTCTTCTGGCGAGTTCATTCGACGAAAGCTCGTCTACCAAGTATGCGTCAATATCGATCCGTTTCGAGAGCGTTGTTGCTTTTGAGGCTAGTTCGGTATCGGAATGTTGGGTTAAATCGAAGACGGTGAGAGCGAATGGTTCGCCAGTGTTAAGCTTTAGGTCCTGTTTGAGTGTGGCGCTATCCCTAGCGTTTAGTGCGTCAATGGCGTCCAGCTTTGTGGCGACATCCGATAGCGGGTCCTGCAAAACTGCAATTAACTTTTCATCGCCGATTGGATTATGGGCGGGGAGTTGCTGCATTACGGTTCTCGCCTGAGGGGTTGCTGCAGCCAGAACTTTCTCCCCCACAATCCAATCCAACATGTTCAACGCAGTTATCGGCGGGCTCTGGGAAACACGTTTCAGTAGGACCCTTTGGCTGGCCTCATCGTACACCACTTGATAAATGGGCTCCTCTTCACCAGGATCGTAAGTAATCCAGAGCTGAGTACGTCGCTCATGATTCTTTGCGAAGTCTAGCTCAAATACCTGCCCCTTTCGGAAAGGGCGCGTCTGAAAAATAACAAAATGTTCGTTGCGGAGTAAGTCGCTCGGATCCTCGTTGGCTATGTGCGACCGATCTTCTCGCTTTAAGTAGTAAACGTCGGAAGCGATGTCCTCCTGTGGCTGTAGATTTTGAATTTCTCCCCTAAAGAAGTATTCGCTGGGTTTGAACCACCACCACCAAACAATTGACACAACGACAAGCATGATCCCAAACAGGAATGTAGTTAGGAACATGGTTCGATTTATGTTTTGATCTTTCTGGTCGAGGGGAGGAGCGTGCTTCACTGCTGCGTCATACTTCTTGTATGCCCAGCGAGTCAGGAAGATGACAAAAAGTATGGAGAAGAAGAAAGGACCATATTTGAATGCTCCCTCTGATAGCTGTTGGATATCTGGATTCCCCATGTAATCCACCTCCTGCGGAGTACCAAATGGCGTCAGCGGAACTCCTTGTCAATGGTTGAGGAGACGTAACGCACAGGCGCTAATGCATTCGTTCCATTTAATAACTAAAAGTGTGAATGCTTAAGTCTCAATTATGTCCTGTGAATCGTACGCTTCTCCTGTCCTGGAAACAACGATTTTCCCAATCAAGCAAGGCTTTGCACGGTTTTGAACTTGGGCAGGTCAGACGTGCTACTTACAATGCAGTGGCCTCCGTCTTGACATAAGTACATGGGCTTGGTAAACAAGGCATAATATCCAGCCCGAATCAGCCTGTGTTGCCGCCTGGCTCAGCTCCACTGCTATCGCAGCATATCGAGACAAGCAGTGCACACAACGTTCGACTGTGGATGCGTAAAAGTATCGCAGAAGGACGTCTGAGAAATTGCTCTAACCTTGACATCAATATAGTCGAGTTTGAAGAGAAGGAGGACCCGCGCAGCAGCGTTTTTCAAGTCCACAATTATTCCTATTTTGTTCCATCATGTAAGCATCGTAGCTTCATCTCCGACGTCGCGCATCTCGGTGAGCAATCGCAAGCTGAGTTTTTGCGATACGCACTTTGCAGCAATCCGGTGTCCTGTCCAAAGGACTGCACATATTATGAGAATTATCGATGGGGAAAGCTTAAATCCACTATTGCGCGAACTCTCGGGTGGTTCATTCAAATGGTGAAGTCTTTATTCAAAGGCTACGCAGCTTTCGCATGGCAGACGCAGGTTACACTGGTCCTTGCGGCAGTTCTATTATTGGTGCTTTGGAAAAGTCCAAGCTGGGTGCCCCAGCTAATTCTGCTTGCTAAAGCGGTGTGGGGCAAATCCTAGACCACCCAGCGAAAAACAAAGAGAGAGTTCGGAATCGCCCTACATTGCTACGACGAACGTATTGCGCTTGATGAGCGACTGCATTTGATCGTTGGTGAGGGAAAGTTTCACGTCGAGGCGGTCTCCCGCGGGGACAATTTGCGCGCTGTCGAGGAGCGCTCCGAGATCCGGGTTGGAGTTTCCGACTTGATATTTGCGGTACATGAGTCCGGCCTGGAGCAGCGCGGCAAATGTGTTGGCGTCGTCGGTGGAACCGCAGACGGCTTCGAATGTGGCATCGACGCCGCTGCTTCCCTTGATGCTGATCGTCATGGCTTTGAGTTTGGAAGTAAGTTGCGCGGCGGCGGGGAACTGAGCCGCTTCCGGCACGAGCTGCTGCATGGCGAGGCGCGTGTACGCCGGATTCAGCACGGCCCAGACGGTTCCGCTGCCGTTGGCTGAATTGACGAGCGAAGAAAAGTCCGTATTTGCATAGAGGCCCTGGCCTTCGCCGAATCGCACGCCAATCATTTTTTCAAGCTGCTGCCGCTGGCCGAACGCCGCGGTATTGGAATCGATGAAAAAGAAGAAGAGGTCGTTCGGTCCGCTGCCGCCGCCAAACGCGAAGAGCGAGAACGTGCGAACCTTCACGATGGGCAGCTTCTTGGAAGTGAAGTAGGCTTCGGCTGTCGAGGGTTGAAATTGGCCGAGCGCTACGCCCACAATCTGATCCGTGCTCGGGACGGATCCGCTACCGCCATCTGCCGTCGATTTGGTTGGCACGAGCGCCCACGCGAGTTCCGTCACCTGAGAGTTCGGGTCGATGCCCGCCGATGCGAGGAACGTCTCAAACTCGCGGAATTTTGCCGGCAGCATTTGTTCCTTGAGCTGAGTGAACCAGGGAAATTGGCGTGCCTCCTTCAAGTCGGCATAGGCGAGCTCACCGGATTCCTTGGGAAACATGCTGAGGATGTCAGACCCGAGGGTGCCTGCGCGGGCCGTCCCCGGCAGCGTGGATAAAATGGCGATCAGAGCGGCGATCCAAATGATTTTTCCGGTGTTCATCTTCTTCTTCCTCCTGCCAAGCTCCCAAAGGTTCGATTCAACGGGCAATTCCAAAGAGGAATCATTTTCCCGTGGTTACCGGCTTCCCTGACAATTTTGCTTCAATTTCGGCCGTAGCGGTTTTTATTCTTGCAACCGTGCCTGCATCTCGTAACGAGGGGAGAAGCGCCTCTGCGCTTTCCAGCGCGCCGCGTGCGGCGGCCATCGCCGCCTGTTTGACGACAAGCCAGTCTAGCAGCATAGACGGCGCGGACATGGTTTCGAGTTGTACCAGCCGCTCATAAATGTCGGCGGCAGCAAAGGCCGCTTGCAGATGAGTTTCGGCGGCGCGCTCGGGTCCACTGTCGTTGGCGGTTCGGGAACTGGGCAGGGCTTCTCGCGATGCGTCCAAAGCGCGCTCCGAAAATTCCTGAACGGCCTCGCGCAATGTTTCCACCAGGGGCCGGAGCGTTGCCATCGGCTCCGACGGATTGGCTGGCAGGGGCGGCAGAATGCCTGCGACGGCGGCTAAACGGTTCTCAAGCACTTGCGCGGGAGAGAAATTCTCAAGCAGCAGGTAATCCTCGCTCGCAAGTTCGATAGCCTTACGCGGGATGAGGCCGATGATCTCACTTCCCGCCACCGCGCAGCCACGCCGTTCGGCTTCGCGCTTGACCATCTCGAACACGAGGTGCAGAGGCGTCTGCTCGAAGTCCGTCAAGTTGATGGAAACCTGGGCGAGACCCCGCGTCTTCATCTCCACGCCAATCGCTTTGACGTGGCGCAGCCCTCCGCTGGAAGACCGAATCGCGCGAGCGATTTCCTTGGCCACCGCGACGTCGCCGGTGTTCAGATAGATGTTATAGGCAATCAAAAGCTTCCGTACACCCACGGCGGTTGCGCCCGCCGTCGAGTGAAGCCGCGGCTCGCCGATGTCCGGCGAACGGTCGGGGTCGCGCAGAGCCTCTTCGCGCAGACCTTCAAATTGTCCTTTGCGGACATTTTCCAAGTTCACGCGCTCGGGTCGCGTTGCCGCGGCCTCGTAAAAATAAACCGGGATGCGGTGGCGATCCCACAGTTCCTGGCCAACTCGCCGGGCCAGCGCGACACATTCTTCGATGGAAACACCCTCGAGGGGGACGAACGGGATCACGTCGGTCGCGCCGATGCGGGGATGCACTCCTGTTTGGCGCGTCATGTCGATGAGTTCCGCGGCTTTACCTGCGCCGCGAATCACGGCTTCGGCAACGGCTTCCGGCTTGCCGGCCAGCGTGATCACGGAGCGATTGTGGTTGGCATCGCTGGAGCGGTCGAGGACCCACGCGCCTGCGACGCCGCTCATGGCGTCCACGATCGCGTCAACCGTTGTCAGGTCGCGCCCTTCGGAAAAATTTGGCACACATTCGATCAAGCGGTTCATGAAGCCCTGGGGATTTGCGCAGGATCGATTTCGCTCGATGAGATTGTGACCTAGCGCGCGATCCGGCCTTTCCTTAGCGGATAGCACAATGATGATACGAGATTTTTCGTCGGGCTCACAATTGGAAGATCGAAAACTCAGCCTAATTGCCAACGGTATACGTCGGCGGGTGGCTCGACGAAGTTTCATTGCGCGTACAGAGATTCGTGCGGTAATGTTCTGGTTCGCTATGGCCTACGCGACACTCACGGAAAAGCTGCTGAACGTGGTCGACCGGATGCCCAATGATCGGGCATTGTCGCTGCGCGTCAACGGCCGCTGGGAGCCGACATCTTCGGCTGAATTCCTGGGGCGCATTGCCGGGCTTTCCAATGCGCTGGAGCAGCTCGGCGTC
>DATNIO010000268.1:0-7743 GCA_035604385.1 Verrucomicrobiia bacterium
ACGATTCACCGGCTCTCGCCTCGCACCGACCGTCCTTTCATCGCTATCAATTGGTCCGCGATCCCCGAATCCTTGATGGAAAGCGAAATTTTCGGCCACGAGCGCGGGGCCTTCACCGGCGCTGCGGAAAGGCGGCTCGGGTGTTTCGAGCTGGCCGATGGCGGCACGCTGCTGCTCGATGAAATCGGCGAGATGCCGGCGCCGACGCAGGCAAAATTGCTGCGCGTGCTCGAGGATCACAAGGTGCGGCGCCTCGGCAGCAAAGTGGAAACGCCGGTCGACGTGCGCGTACTCGCCGCGACGAATAAGGAACCCGAGCAAGCCGTGGCCAAGGGAGAATTGCGGCAGGACCTTTATTTTCGCCTGAACGTGTTTCATATTCTGCTGCCGCCGCTGCGCGATCACAAGGAAGACATCCCGCTGCTGGTGGAGCACATTTTGCGCGAGATCAACGCCAAGCACGGGCGCCACGTTCGCGGCGTCAATCCCGACGTGCTCGATCTGTTCGCGAGTTATTCCTGGCCGGGGAATGTCCGCGAGCTTCGCAACGTGCTGGAACGCGCCGCCATTGTTTCCGACCGCGACCTGATCGGCCGCGCAAGTTTGCCGAATGATTTCGGCCACGCGCCCGCGGCAGCCGCATCCGACCTGGCCTCGCTGCGGTTTCCGCTGGGAACCACGGTGGAAGCGGCCGAACGGGAACTCATCTTGCAGACTTTAGCCTCTACCAATAACAAAACACGCGCCGCCGAATTACTGGGAATCAGCCTGAAAACCCTGCACAATAAGCTGAAAGAATATGAGGCTGCAAAAGCTCCCTCGAAATGAGGGGCGGGGCAACTCATGCAACTCCGGCTGAAAACGAAAATTACGCTGACGACAGCGGCGCTGGTTCTGGCCGTAGTAGGCGTGAACTCCACGCTCTACGTCATGAACCTCACGCGGCAGGTCATCCGGCAAGCGAACGAGCGCGCTCAACTCGTTTCGCGGCACATCTTTTTTGAGGCTCAGAACGCGCTGGTGGACGCCGCCAAAGCGGGCGGGGCGCCGGCGTCGGATAGCCAAGAGGACTTGCGCGCCTACGTCCAGCAAGCCTTCGACGATAGCGCGCCGCTGGCCTCCGCGATCGATTCCGAAGTAGGGTACTCCCCGCTGATTTACGAAGTCTCGGTTACCGACGTCGATGGGACGGTTTTGGTCTCCAGCGACAAATCCCTGCCCGGGAATGCCACGCCCGCCAGGACGAACCTTGCGCAACTTGTTTCCAGCAGTTTTACGCAACAGCTCAAGGTGCTCTACGGCCCGCCGCGCACGTATGAAGTGGACTACGCATTTCAAATCGGGCCGCCGGGAAACCAGATCCCGTTTGGAGTCGTGCGGGTCGCGGTGCAGACGGGCTTGTTGCGAATCACGATCACGCCCGCCTTGCGCTCGGCGGCGCTCTTGGCGCTGGCATCGGTGGGAATTTCCGTATTGCTTGCCGCGCTGGTGAGCAGCCTTTCTCTTGCCCCGCTGAAGCGCATTACCGCGCAACTCGACCGCATCGCCAAAGGCGAATTCGACCAAAAGCCGCTCGAGCGCGGAGATGAATTCGGCCAGGTCAGCACGAAGATCAGCCAGATCGGAATGCAACTTCGCGGCGTTAGGGAAATTTTCAGCAATTTGCGCGAAAACATCGACCAGGTTCTCGGCGGGCTCGACGACGGCTTGCTGCTGTTTTCCGTCGATGGCCGCGCGGTCATGGTGAGTCCCGCAGTCGAGCGGTTTCTTTCCACGCCGTCGGATCAGCTTCTGGGGCGGCGCGCGGAAGATATTTTTCCGCCCGATCATGACGTCCGCGAAGCGGTGATGATTCGGAATGGCGAACTCGTACCCGTCGATTCCGCCGAGGTGGTGCTGACCGGCATCGATGGTCCGGCGCGGCGTGTGGGCGTCAGCGTCGAGGCCATCGGCGAAGGCGCGGCGCAAATGGGCACGCTCGTAAAATTCAAGGATCTGGAGTCGAGAGAACGTATCGGCACGCAGCTGCAAGTTTCCGAGCGCCTCGCCAATCTCGGACGAATCACCGCGGGCGTGGCTCACGAAGTAAAAAATCCGCTGAACTCGATGCGCATCTGGCTGGAAAATCTGAAAGCCAGCCTCCCGGATGTCGATGGGCTGCCGCTCCAGGCTGTTCGCATTTTGGACAGCGAGATTGATCGGCTGGACAGTGTGGTGAAACGCTTCCTGGATTTCACGCGTCCACCAGAGATGCACCAGGAAGAATCCAGCCTCAAGGAAATTCTGGAAGAGGTTCTGGCCGTCGAGCGGCCCGAGTTTGACCGAGCAAATATCAAACTCGATGCCCGCCTGGCCGCCGACGTGCCATACGTCCTGGTCGATAAACCGTTGTTGAAGCAGGCACTGATTAATCTATTGGTGAACGCCATCGACGCCATGAACGGAGGAGGCCAGCTTTTCGTTTCGCTGCGCCGGCAGGGAGAAATGGCCGAGATCGAAATTCGGGACACGGGCCGCGGCATCGCTCCCGAACACCGGCAACGAATCTTCCAGCTTTTCTTTACGACGCGGCCGGGAGGAAGCGGGATCGGGCTCGCGAGTACATTCAGAACGATCCAATTGCATAATGGTTCGATTGCGTTCGATTCGGAAGTTGGACGCGGCACGACGTTTCGGATCGCCTTGCCGCTGTCTCGCCAGATGGAGTCCGCGCTGTCCCGCCCTCGGGAACCAGGCGCGGCCGTCGCGAGGAGTCTCTGATGCGAAAAATCCAACTTCTCGCGCTGCTTTGTGCGATCTCCGCAGCCATGGCGGGGTGCGCGAGCAAGCACATCGTGCGCGCGGCGCCGCCGTCGGTGAGCGCGCCGCCGCCGGATGAGACTTCGCCCATGCCGCCGCCGGAAACGCCGCCGCCGGTGACTACCACAGAGGAACCCGCGCCGGAGGTTCCGTCCCCCGCGCCGCCGCCCGTGCCAGGCAAACGCCCCGCCGCGCCTCGACGCCCGGCCCCGGCGGAAACGGCCGACCCAACGCCGGCCAAGCCGGCGCCGCCGCAGATTTCTCCGCAGCTTTCCCCAAGGGACCTCGAAGCGACGAAGAAAAACACGACCGCAAGCATCATGACCGCGGAACACAATCTCCAGTTTGCCAATGGCAAGCAGCTCAGCGCGGCGCAAAAAGACCTGACGGAAAAAATCAAAGGATTCCTCAGCCAGTCTCACGAGGCCATCATGGCCGACGACTGGGTGCGCGCGCAGAACCTTGCCGACAAGGCGCGCGTGCTTTCCGCGGAGCTTGTGAAATCGTTTTAGGTTCTCCTCTCCCACAATCTTTGCGAAGAGCCTTGCGTGGCGCGGGCTTCAGCCTGCGGGGGTTAGTCCACGGAAGGACCAAAACCCACAGGCTGAAGCCTGCGCCACTGATTGCTGATAAGATATTGGCATGAAAATGTACGATGTTGTGATCGTCGGCGGGGGCATTATCGGCGGATCGGTTGCGTTCGATCTGGCGCAACGCGATCTGCGCGTTGCCGTGCTGGACCGCCAGGAACTTATGCGCGAAGCGTCTTGGGCGGCGGCAGGGATGTTGTCTCCCGCTCCGGATTGTCCGGCGGCAATTCCCCTTGTTCCGCTGGGGCGCGCCAGTCTGGCGCTGTATCCGAAATTCGTGGATGCGGTGGAAGATGCTTCGGGCCTGCGCACCGGCTTTCGCACGGGCGGTGCGATCGAAGTTATTTATCATGGCGACGTGGCACGCGAATTGAGCACGCTGGTGGCGCTGCACCACGGGCTTGGACTCGCGTGTGACCCATTGTCGCTAGATGAAGCACGGAACATGGAACCTGGGCTCGGGCGGGATGCTCGCGCGGCGGTATTTCTTCCGGACGAATGTTCGATCGAGCCGCGCGCGCTGACGTCCGCGGTGCTTGCCGCTGCGGCTTCCGCCGGCGCGGCGCTGTACCCCGGAGTTGAAGTGAGATCTCTCGAGCTCGATGGGAAAAAGTGCGCCGGCGTGAAAACTTCCGGCGGCGAAATATTTCACGCGGCGCAGGTGGTGCTCGCCGCGGGCTGCTGGTCATCGCAAATTCCCGAGGCAGCGCCGTATGCGCCGACTCTTCCCGTGCGCGGCCAGATGGCCGCTCTGCGGCATAGCGGAACGCCCATTCGACATGTGTTGCGCTCCGAGCGCGGTTACCTTGTCCCCCGCGGCGTGGAGAGCCCTCAGACAGTAGTTGTGGGCAGCACGATCGAGAACGCCGGTTATGAAAAGCGCGTCACGTCGGGCGGCATCGAAAAAATCCTTTCGGCGGCGAATGAACTGGCGCCTGAACTCGCGAAGGCGGAAATCATCGAGACGTGGTGCGGCTTACGGCCCGGCTCGCCGGATCAACTGCCCATCCTGGGGCCTGTGGATATCGATGGTTTGGTCTTCGCGACCGGCCACTATCGCAACGGAATTCTGCTCGCTCCCGTCACGGCAAAGCTTATTGGCGAGTGGGTTGCCGAGAGAAGGACTAGCCTCGATTGGGAGTCGTTTAGCCCGCTTCGCTTCAGACGCGCAAACGCAGGCCGGTCCGCTTCCGCATCGTTGCCGCTATAACCTCGCACTAAGCGATCGCCTCAATCTAAATAGAAGGAGCAACAAATTCCGAGCGTCGCGACAACCATCAGCATGTGGAACCGCATTTGCATTTCGATGCGAGCCGTGCCGGGGCATTATCATTCGGCGAAGTCATCCGCGGCGTCTTGATAATTTTGTGGCGCAGGCTTCAGCCTGTGGGGGTTGGTTGCGGCAACAGCGATCGCGCACCAACTAACCCTCACAGGCTGAAGCCTGCGCCAATTGGATGCAATCTTTGCACTAAGACAGAGTTAAAGGGGCGAGCGGCTGCGCGTTGGTTCGCGGCTGGGCGGACCCGGGAGAGCCGAGGCGCGGCCGGGATCGGTGAAATTGATCCGGCTGGCATCGAGATAGACGGTGCGATCGAGGACGACGTCAACCGTCGTGCCGCGCGGCAGTTCCAGTTCGGGGCCGCGCGTGAGGAGCACGGCGGCGAGTCCGGCCGCCGCGCCCGCGCCGGCTCCTATCCCCGCGCCCTTGGCGCCTTGTCCGGCGATGGCGCCGATGGCTGCGCCAATTCCGGCCGTTTTCGCAACAGTTGCTGCGTCATCGCCCTTATCTGTATCGCCGTGAATGTTTCCTTCGCTATCGGTCGCATCATTGCCGCCAGTCCCGGCATTGGTCGGGACGGCGTTGAAGTCCACCGCGTAGCCGTTCGGGAGAATCATCGAATTCAGCCGCAGTCGAATTTCGCCCGTGCCTTTTACTTTGCCGGGGCGCCGGGCTTCCTGAATTTCACCTTGCACGTAGGATCCGGCAGGGATGAGAATTCGGCTGTCGATCACGACCGGGAAAAGGGTTTCGAGATAGACCGGATCACCCGGCTTGGCATTTCGCGTGGTCACCGCGTTGTGCAGAATCAAAGGTAAGCGCGTGCCCGAAGGAACTACGTATCTTGCCGGCGCTGTTTTCTTCGGGGCGGAATCTGAAACCGCGGGAGCAGGCACCGCTTGCGCTGCTGGAGGTTGAGCCGACGGAGATTGCGCCGCGGGACCTTGCGCTGGTCCTTCCGGCATCTGCGCGGCGAGTATTGTTCCGCTTGTCCACAACCCGACAAGCAGTAAGAGAAGCAGCCAACTGATTTTCATGCAATTTCTCCGATGCCAGCTACGATGCGGATTCACAACCCGGGGATGCCGCGATTATACCCCCTCTTTTCCTAGTTAGAGTTTGGATATACCACGCGATTCCCTTTTGTGGCGCCGGCGTCTCGCCGGCGACTTTGCGCTTGCGGAGGCCTGCGGAAAATCGCCGGCGGGACGCCGGCGCCACCAGACAAGCTTTTCTTGACATGAAATGGCGGCTAACTTACTGTCTTGTGCAACGATTCAAAGAACGACCTAAAAAACCGAAAGCGGAATCCGCCCAGGATGGGAGAGAGTCCATCATCTTGGCCGGCACAAGGAGAAATCTAATGAAAAAACTGATTTTGATTCTGGGTCTCGCGATGCTCATTCCCGCCCGCGCTTCCATGGCGCAAGTCGCCAAGGGGAATGACGCTGGCGTATCCATGGGCCACGTGCATTTTTTGGTGCCGGATGTGGAGGCCGCCAAAACGTTCTGGACGGCGATGGGTGGCGTCCCCGGAAAACTGGGTCCTAATGACGTATTCAAATTCCCCGGCGTCCTGATCCTGGTACGAAAAGGGGACGGCACGACCCCGACCGTCGGATCCGTTGTTGGTCACATTGGCTTTCATGTGCCCGATACCACGGCGGCGCTGGCCCGTTGGAAAGCGGCCGGATTGAATACGGAAGTCGGCCAGAACCCCGGCCAGGGCTTCGTGTGGACGCCGGACAAACTGTTGCGGGTCGAGATTCTGGAAGACAAGACGCAAACCGTTCCCATCGCGTTTCACCACGTGCATTTCTATATCGCGGAAACCGCAGGCTCCTCGAATGTGCTGGAGATGCAGTCCTGGTACGTCAAGATGTTCGGCGCCAAACCAGGGAAACGCGGCCAATTCGACGCCGCAGACATACCCGGCGCGAACCTGACGTTTACCAAATCTGACACCCCAACCGTTGGGACCAAGGGGCGCATGCTGGATCACATTGGATTCGAGATCGTGGGTCTTGAGGCCTTTTGCAAGAAGGCGGAGGCCAACGGACTGAAGTTCGACATGCCCTACACCAAGAGGCCCGATCTGGGCATCGCCCTGGCGTTTATCACCGATCCGTGGGGAACGTATATCGAGCTGAACGAAGGCTTGGACAAGTTGTAAAAGTGGCGCGGGCTTCAGCCTGCGGGGGTAAGTCGGAGCACGGTCGCCCGTGCCGAAACCAAAATCCAAAGGCTGAAGAGTCTGCGGAAAAAGTATTTTATTTTGTCATTCCGAACGAAGTGAGGAATCTCTCTTTGATTTAAGCGCAGGAACAGAGAGATTCCTCGGCGCGCAACGCGCCTCGGAATGACAAAAATTTGAGTTTTTCTGCGAGCTGTGAAGCCTGGGCCACTTGCCCTCCATTTGACGCGATGCATGAGCCAGCTTAAGCTTGCATTTTACGAGGAGACACGATGGCGAAGCTGGCATTGGTTTATGGGATGCGGCTGTTCCCTGAAGATGAATTAGGAGAAGTCGGTGATGCTGTTGTCACGCTTAAGGATGGACGCAAGTCGCGCGTGACGATGCACCTGATCGAAGGAAGCAAAGAGCAGATCGAGGAAACGCTCCGGCAATCGGTCGAAGCGTTTTTCGAGATGTATCCGGAGATTTGAAGTAGGACAGGCTTCAGCTTTTCTGTTTTTGATTTCTGGCGTCAAGAAGGCGGACAAGCGGAAGCCTGATTACTCTTTTAGAAAAAATTCAAAACCAGGCAGGCTGTCCTTCCCTGCTCTCAGGATGAAAAGCCTGTCCTACTCATCGGTTTCCAAAATTTTCGGGATCGAAATCCGCCGAGCCAGGCGCGACCACGTTCGAAGTAACCAGCACGACGCTCTGCCCGGTCAGTTCAAAGCGTTTCCTGCATTTGCGGCACGCCACCAGCTCATCCACGCGAACCATGTACGAGCGGGCGAGCGCGAAGCGCTTCTTGTCCTCTTCTCCGGCGCCGCGCGGCAATTCGCTCTTTTTTGTGCGGACGATCCAGCGGATCGGATAGTTGTCTTCCTTGCGGCACGCCG
>DATNIO010000269.1:0-9407 GCA_035604385.1 Verrucomicrobiia bacterium
AGCTCGGCCACACGCGCTTTCTGGTCGAGAATTTTTCGCAGGGCCTGCTCGATGTCCGAATTAATCTGGCCATCCTTCAAGAGGACCGCGATTTCGTCCGAGGTGATGTTGCTCAGCTCGACCTGCGTCTGGAGCGGATGCGATTCACTGATCTCGAGCGTGGTTGATTGTTTAGCACCGATAGCCACGCGAAAACGGTAGGCGCTCGCGGTGGTTTCCTCCGGGTGTATTGTTTCCTTGGAGAGGTTCCAGCCCGGGCGGAAAGGATATTCGACGATGAGGGTGCGCGGCACGGTGTCTTCGTTCCGCACCGTGTAGACCATCTTCTCGCGCTCCTCGCCAATGCGAACCATCGCTCCGTGGCCGATCAGCACACGCGTATACCGCAGGGGCGATGCCGAACCCGCTGCGCGAACGATCATCCCAAGATCGGTGGCGTAAGAGAGCAGGCGCCGCTCATCCGGCTTGATCGGATCGAGCAGGCCTTGCCCGGCGAAGATTTCGTCGTCGATCACGCTGAAATTTCCGCCGTCGAGCGTCTCGCCGCTCGTGTTGCTGAGCCACACTCCGCGCAGGGGATGCCCGTAGTTTCGTCCCGCGGTCCACAGCGAGACTTTCTCGGCGCGGATTTCACTTTGCACGATCGGCACCATGGCCGACTGGTTCTTGCGGATCGTTACGCGATCCTTCAGTTTGTACTCGTAGAGATCGTCAAAGTCCTGGCCCTCCGCCACTGCAGGAGTGCTCGCCTGAAGCAAGCCGTTGAACGCTCCGCCAGTGGCGCCGGGCCGCAAGGCGAGCAGATTGGTAGAGTTTCTCCCGTTCGAAGGCGCGTTGGCGTAGTCAATGACTCCCGTTGCAAGTCCACCGCCGGTGCCGCCTCCCGATGCCGCGCCAATTCCCGTTCCACGGCCCAGTCCGCGCCCAGAGCCGAGATTGCTTGCCGATCCCGCAAGTGAGCTACTTGTAGTTTCGACAAGGGGAACCGACTCCGTCACAGTAATCGTCTGCGAGAGTTCGCCCGGCTGCAGCGTTGCATCGTGTTCGCTGCTGTAGCCGCTACGAACCTGGGCATTATTCATTACGAGCGTCTTGAACCCTTTGCTCTCCACTTGGAGCTGGTACCTGCCGTCCGGAAGGCCAGAGAAGCCATAGGCGCCCGCGCTATCGGTCATCGTGCGCGTGATCTCTCTGCCGCTAGCATCGACCACCCGCACCTGGGCTGAAGCGATGACTCCACCAGAGGAATCCGTCACGCGCCCGGCGATCTGCGCTCCGCCGAGCAGGCGAGCCTCGTGTGTTTGCGGCACGCTCTCGTACTCCTGTGGCAGCGGCACAATCGCGCGCCGCCCGTAATAAGGTTGCGAGAGCTGCTGAATGAACGACTGCGGCGCACCGGCCACAAGAGACAGATTGACATTGTTCCAATCCTCTCCCACGGTGTTGTCCACGATAGCCCAACCTTGCAGCAATGGTTTTTTCCCGGACTCGCTTGAAAGGACGAGCCGGTAGGTGGTTTTCCAGACCGGCACTTCGCTGATGTAGCTGACGAACAGCTGACGCTCACCTGTGCCAGTCGTTGCCAGCGTCATTCGGCGCAAATCCTGTTCGCGCTCGGAGGCGAGGAGCGACAAATAACGGTTCATTTCGCCGTGCATGCCGGCGTCAACGAGACGCACGCGCGTTGAGGGCGTGACTTCCACTTCGCGGATTTCGCCGCTCTCCGTTACGACCGATATGATGTCTACTTCGAGCGTCGTTCCGCCCGCCGTTCGAGTTTTTCGCTCGACGCTCAGCAAGCGGCCGGTGACCGGGTCGGCGCCGCTCGAAACTTCCAGGCGCGAGCCGCGCAGAGCATCCAGAAATTTTGAAACCGAGGTTTGCTCATCGAGGGGCAAGCGCAGCGCTCCAAGGCGCTTGTCGAGCGGATCGGTGGAATTGTAGCTGACGCCGCTGATGCGGCCGCCATCGAGGTCAAGGACAGTGAGAGAAGCCAGTGCATCGTTCAACTGGCCGCTGGTGAAATCAATGTGGATGTCTTCGTTGCCGCGCACGCGGCCGATATGCTCGAAGTACCCGACGCCGTTCTTGTAGAGAACGACGCGGCGGACGGGCAGGTCAGGGACTTGCGTTTGGGGTGCGGATTCCTGGGCCTGGGGCGTTGTTTTTACAGAGACGGGACGGGCCTGTTGTTGCGCGCCACTCGGAAGCGAGAACACTACGACCACGGACACCAATGCGAGGAGTTTTCGCATGGCAACCTCCCTTAATTTTTGATTTAGACCGTTACCACCCTGTAAATTGCGATGCCTGCCTCGCGAAACGGGTTGCCGCAGTCTCCTCAAAAAGTTGGACACCGCGAATCATGCCTTCGTTCCCATCGGAAGTCGCGGTTCATCCCGCTGGAAGACTTTTTGTTTCAAGTATGATTTGATCTACGGACGGGAAATTTCGCGAGGAGAAATCATGCCACGGTACATTTCGCTGCACACACTGGCTTGCCTGACGCGGCAGGGCGCGGAACATCTGACGGCGCGTCTGGCCGCTGCCGACCGAGTCACGATGCGGCGCGTGCAGGTCAACATGATCGAAGGGAAAATGCTTGTCGAGTTCGATGCGCCGGACCGGGAGGCGCTCGAGAAGTGGATGCGCGACGAAGGATTTCACTATGACTGGGTGCTGCGTGTGGAATTCGAGGCGCGCGGGGGGAAGCTGGAATCCGCGTAGCAAGCGGAACGACAATTTCAGGGTCAGGTTTGTGGGTCGGAGCTTTAGCTCCGACATATTAGTCATCTGGAAGACGGGCTTTAGCCCCTGACGCTCAGGGCTTAAAAGCCCAATTGTGATAGGCCCTTTTGTCGGACCTGAAGGTCCGACCCACAAAACATTACTGCGCTTGTCCTGCGAATCGAATCCTTATAGGATTCAACGAGTCCCCACGGGGCAACCCGAGGCCCGGAAGACGACATTCGGAAACAGCGCGCGGATCCGCCGAGGCGGAGAGCCCGCCGGAATTATTTTCTGCCCAATTAGAATTTCCTATAGGAGGAACTGTTATGAGCGAGTACGCGAATCCCGAAGTCCTGGTGACGACCGAATGGGTCGCCGGCCATTTGAACGATCCCAATCTTCGCCTCGTCGAAATCGATGTGGATACCTCGGCTTACGAGCAGGGACACATTCCCGGCGCGGTGGGATGGAACTGGCAGACGCAGTTGCAGGACACGGTGCGGCGCGACCTGGCCGATCAGCGCAGCTTCAGCCAACTGGCCGCCAATGCGGGGATCAAGCCGGAAACGACCGTGATCCTGTACGGCGACAACAACAACTGGTTCGCCGCGTGGGGCTTCTGGCAAATGAAATATTACGGGCACAACGATGTCCGCCTGATGAACGGCGGGCGCAAGAAGTGGCTCGAGGAAAAGCGCGCGATCACCACCGATGCGCCGAAAGTCCAGCCCACAAATTATTCGGCGAAAGCTCCTGACGCGTCGATTCGAGCCAAGCGCGAGGATATTTTCTCCGTGCTCGAGCGGCGCTCCCCGGCGCAAATGGTGGACGTGCGTTCGGTGGATGAATTCAGCGGCAAAGTGATCGCGCCTCCGGGCATGACCGAAACGGCGCAGCGCGGCGGGCACATCCCCGGCGCGGCGAATATTCCCTGGGCGCAGGCCGTGGCCGAGGACGGCACGTTCAAGCCCGCCGACGCGCTCAGGCAGCTCTACGGGGGCAAGGGTGTCACGGGCGACCAGGAAGTCATCGCCTACTGCCGCATCGGCGAGCGCAGTTCGCACACCTGGTTTGTGTTGAAATATCTGCTCGGCTACAAGAACGTCCGCAACTACGACGGTTCGTGGACCGAGTGGGGCAACCTGGTAGGCGCGCCGATTGAGAAAGAAATCGCGGCGGCGGCGAGGTAGAAGAGCGTGACTGGTGACTGGTGAATAGTGACTGGTGATTCGCGGATCGTGACTTGTGATTCGTGATTCGCTACTTGTGATTTGTGAAAACCTTGGATTGGACAGCGCCGGTCCCCTGGATCAGGGAACCGGCGCCTCACACTTTTCGTCGTGGGACTCCTTTTGATTTATCGCAGCGCGCCGGGCTCGATGCCATTGTGGCGGGCGCGGTCGAGCAGGTCATCTATCTTTGACTGATCCGTCTGGCGCTTGGCTTCCATTTGCTTGAGTTGATTCTGAGGATTGCCCGGCACGCTGTAGTAAGCATGATAGGAAGCGGGCTGATCGTTAACTTTTTCGCCGCTCAGGAAGGCTTTGGTCTGTTCAATCTGGCCGTCGAGTTTCTCGATTTCGGCGCGCAGGGTCGCCAATTGCCTGCGATACCACCCCGGATCTTTCTCCATCGAATCCCCCTTCGATTTCGCGCTCGCGTTCTGAGGCGTGCGATTGCCCACCACCGAGACGCCTTGATTGTTGTGCAAGGTGTTGATCTCGTCGTTGGTCCAGACCTTCGCCGGTTTTGCATTGGCTACGGGCGCAGCTTGGGCTTGCGGAGCCGGTGGCGGCGCGCTCGTCGCGGATGGCTGCTGGGTCGCCGCGGGCGATTGCGACTGGCCATATCCCGATGCTGGTAGCACCGAGAGCGATGACACCAGCGCGGCAAAGAAAAACAGCGTCTGGAATCTCATGGCAGAACCTCGATCCCGCTATTTTATCGTGGTCGCGTTATCGGGCGGGAGTTACGGCCGTTAGATTGTTCAATTCATTACGAACGATTTCGATGGCCTGCGGCGGCGGACCGACCCGGCGGTAGCGCGTGATTTCCGTGCGCTCGTGGATTCCGAATGCAAACATGAATTTGCGGCCGTCCACCTCGTAATTGTAAAACGTCGGCAGCCAGATGCCCGGCGCCACTTCCTCTTGCACCATCACGACGTGGCCCCCGTGATAAACCTTTCCGGCAATCCCTCCGCCAAACGGAATGTCCGTGGCGATGTCCGCTTCGAGTCGCGCGAATTGCGCCTGAGTTTCGTCGACCCAGAGCGTGGCATGAACGTGTTGAAAGCTGGCCGCGAAACGAGTGGTTGGTTTGAAATTCGGATCCGGCTCCAATTGAAGTTTCATAAGCGTTCGCGGGCCGTGCCCTCCGGCCAAATCGGAGCGCGTTTCGCGGCCGAGCCAGGTCACAAGAAAAGCCTTCGTCGACGCGTCCACCAGTTCGGCGTGCTGGCGGCGCCGCCGTTCAAATTTCTCCTGATCCTCCGCGTAGCGCGCGTCGGGATGCGCGACCAGGCCGAGCGCGTTGACGGCAAACTCCAATTCCTGGCGATACTGCTCCGGGGAAACCGCCACGCCGTTCTCGATCGTCCTCAACTTGACCGTGCCGGTTCCGGAAGGCACGACGCGTTCCGTAATGTCCGTGATGACCTCGGCGTTTTCGGCCTTCCGCGTGATGATGCGCTCGACGCGCTCAAATTCCTCGAGTTCGCGGTCGTCGCGATGCTGATTTTCGATGGCTCGCATGATCAAGGAGTGAATCTGTTCAAGACTGGGCGCGGGGTTTCCAGTCATGATGGCGCCCTGGCCGCTGGGCGTCGCCCGCGGGTTCGGAGTGCCGCCCCACGGCGCCACGGCGATCAAACACACGCCCAGCACCACAATATGTCGCCTATGAAACATGCGTTCCCCTGGGACTGCCGATGGGATCCTCCGCGTCGCCTACAGTCTGATTCTACGGCGGATTGGGCGGTTGTACCCGGCTGTTTTCGATTTGATATGCCGCGCATAGCCGTTCCCTGGAGCAAAAGAAAAGGATGCATTGCTCGCATAATCGCAAGCCAGTAGCTAATATGTGAATCCCGGATTCCCTGCCGCTCCCTTTCGTCGTGGACATGACGATGGATGCGATTGTAGTGGCGACATTACAGGGAGCGAGCCCGGGCGGCTCGGCGGGGTTCACGGAAACCGGCAGGCCTATCGTCTCTCGGGTACTTGGTCTGTCCCACGCCAAGCTGATAGAGGATCACCCTCGATGCTCTTGACCGATGTGGCTCAATTGAAGCCGAGCGGCGCCGGCGAACCGGTGACAGTGGTGATCGGTTCGGGCGCGATCGGGCTGTACGCGGCGAGCGAGCTGGTGAAGCGCGGGCAGCGTGTGATTGTGGTCGAATCGGGCGGAGTGCACCTTGGGGGCTTTGCCCCCGAGTCGTACGACTCGGTCGGGGTCCGGCACGACGGTGTCAAGCTCGCGCGAAGCCGCAGCCTGGGGGGCACCACAAATCTTTGGGGCGGGCAGTTGGTGGAGTTTCAGCCGGTGGACTTCGCCGGGCGCGACTGGCTGCCCGGCAGCGCGTGGCCGGTGAAGTATGAGGAAATCGCGCCCTTCTACCGCGTGACCTACGAGAACCTTGGGAACGAGCCGGAGACGCTCAACGACGACGCAGTCTGGAAGAGCATATCGGCGGAGCGGCCTCGGCTTGGGGAAGAGTTCGAAGCGTTCCTCACACGGTGGCTCAAGATTCCGAGCTTCGCGATCATGTACGCGAAGCAGTATGAGAGGAGTGAAAATTTCTCCGTGCTGACGGGGCACACGGTGGTGGGGTTCGAGGGCGCCGGGGGGCGGGTCACAGGCGTGCGGGTGGTGGACGTTGGCGGCAATCGCCACACGATCGCGGGCGAGACGTTCCTCCTCGCGGCGGGCACCATCGAGAATTCGCGGCTGCTGCTGCACGGCGCGGCGGACCAGTCTTGGGAGTGTCCGTGGCGGCAGAATCAAAACGTCGGGGCGTATTTCCAGGACCACCTGGGCGGCAAGGTGGCGACCGTGCAGCCCAACGACACGGGCGAGTTCTTCAACACGTTTTGCACGATTTGGCGCGGCGGGCACAAGTATCAGCCGAAATTCCGCCTGCGCAACGATATCCTTGCGCGGGATCGCATCCTGAACGTCCAGGGCTTGTTCGGGTTCGAGAGTTCGGTGTCGGAGAATCTGGTCTACCTCAAACAGTTCGTGAAGGCGGCGGTCTTCAGCCGCCAGATCAAGGGCCTGGGCGACGTTTTCAAGAACGCGGTAGCTTGCTCGAAATACCTGGTGCCGCTGATGTGGCGGTACGTGTGGGACCACAGGATCTTCGTGCCGAGCACGTCGAAGATATCGCTTCTGGTCCAGGCGGAGCAGGGTCCGGTGGCGGAGAGCCGCATCCGCCTGGACCCGAGTGTGACGGACGGATATGGGCTGCCGCGGGTGGTCCTGGACTGGCGTCTGAGCGGGCTCGAGCAGGCATCGATCGCGGAGTTCGCCAGGCGCGCGGACGAGGCGCTGCGTGGCGCGGGCCTGGCGAGCCTGACGATCGACCCGGACCTGAAGGCGATGGATCCGAAGTTCATGTCGACGATGCACGACACCTACCACCAGGCGGGCGGCACGGTGATGGGAACGTCGGAGCGGGACGGCGTGGTGGACCGGAATCTGAAAGTGTTTGGCACGACAAACCTCTACGTCGGTGGGGCGAGCACGTTCCGCACGGTGAGCAACGCGAACACGACATTCACTGCCCTCACGTTCACGACACGCCTGATCTGCCACCTATGCAATGAGCATCCCACGGATTGAATTCGCGCGCCTGGGCATGAGCATTCCGCACAGTGGTTGCCAATTATTTTGTATGGATCAATTAGGGAAGAAGGGGGCGATCCAGGTCGATTCGCCCCCTCACTTTTTGACCCGGCCAGTCGGAGGATAGCCGAGCCCTTACAGCCTTGATGTAAATAGTTCAACACTGGTTTCGCAAGAAAGTTGCGGGAGCTGTTGAAAATAGGAACGATATACAGGGTTTACTGTATTTTACATGCAAAAAAGCCTTCGACTGCGGAACATCTATGCTTCCTGATGCGGCCAGCAGTCATCAGGCTTCTTCTGCTCAGCCTTCGCGTTTTGGATGAAGACCGCATACAATGGCCGTTTCCATGCCACGCCACGATGAGCCGCGCGCGCCTGTCACCGAAGCCGAGGTCGTCGCACATCTCGCGCGGTCCCGCAAGCCGCAGAGCCTTCGCGAAATCGCGGCGGCGCTCAACTTACGCCACTCGGGACGCCGCGCGCTGGTGAAGCTCGCGCGAAAAATGAAGAAGCGCGGGGAGATTCACGAATATCCGAACGGGCGCGTCGGCTTGCCCAAGGAAAAACAGGGCGCGCAATACGCGCAGCCTCCGCAAAAAAGCGCGCCGCATGGGCACGGCTCGGAACCTCATCCAGAAGCCCGCCCGCAACCCCGCGCGGAATCGCGTCCGGCGGTGAGGCCGGAAGCGAATCAACTGACGGGACGCCTCGTCGCGCATCGCGACGGTTACGGCTTCGTCGTGCCGGATACGCCGCGAAAAGATTTGGACGGCGACCTTTTCATCGGGCGTGACGCGATCGGCGACGCCATGCACGGCGATCATGTCCTTGCGAGCATCGAGCGCCGCAAGCGCTTCGGCGACGGGGCTGGGCCAGGCCGCGCGGAAGGACGCATCCTGCGCGTCATCGGCCGCGCGCACGCGACGGTCGTGGGGCTGTTCCGGTACGGATCGCGCGGCAATACGGTCGCGCCGTACGAATCGCGCCTGCTGCAGGAAATCATCATCCCGCCAGGCGATGAATTGACGCCTGAGCTGCAAGGGAAGCTGGGCCTGCATCAACCAAAGCGCGGTTTGCGACTGCCCGAACTCGACGGCGCCGTCGTCAACGTGGAGATGACGCGCTTTCCGCGCGGCGGCGTTGCCCCGGCCGGACGAGTCATCGAGATTCTCGGGCGCCCCGGCGAATTCGGCGTGGATGTTGAGATCCTGATCCGGAAGCATCATCTGCCGCATGAATTTCCTGCGGACGTGCTGGCGGAAGCCGCCGGCGCGGCGCATCCCGTGGGCGATGCCGAGCTCGTCGGGCGGCGCGATTTCCGCGATTTGCCGATCGTCACGATCGACGGCGAGACGGCACGCGATTTCGACGACGCCGTGTACGTGAAGCGCCTCGAAAACGGCAACTGGCAGTTGCAGGTGCACATCGCCGACGTTTCGCATTACGTCCGGCGCGGATCGGCGCTCGACCGGGAGGCGCGGCTGCGCGGCACTTCGGTTTATTTTCCGAATCGCGCCGTGCCCATGCTGCCCGAAGAACTCTCCAACGGCATCTGCTCGCTCAATCCGAAGGAAGACCGCCTGGTGATGAGCGCGGTCATGGAACTGGACGCGAACGGCGAAATCGTCGCGTCGGAATTCGCGCGCGGCGTGATTCGCTCGGCCGAGCGCATGACGTACACCGCGGTGAACGCCGTGCTTCAGAACGACGCGGCCGCCACCGCGCGGTACGCGCATCTGGCCGAAAATTTCCGCGCCATGCGCGACCTTGCCATGATTCTGAACGCGCGGCGCGCGCGGCTCGGCTCCATCGATTTCGATTTGCCCGAG
>DATNIO010000270.1:0-9423 GCA_035604385.1 Verrucomicrobiia bacterium
CCAACTGCTCGGGACGTTCCGCCACTTGCTTGAGAAAGGGAGTGTGCAGCAAATCGCCGGTCAGCGGCGCACGAGTGTCATTGGCAGCGTCACGCGAGGCGATTTGCGCAGCCGGGATCAAGCGCCGCGCATTTTCCGCAACCGTTCGCTGCCAGGCGGAATCGTCCGCAGCCAGATCGCGCAACAAGCGCTGGTAGGCTCCAAACATATCGTCCAACAGACCAGCGGGGAAAAGTTCCTCCACAGCATCCCAATTGATGACAAGTTCTCCGGCGGATTCCTGGACCATATAATCCAGGCAAACTTGCGGCGTTTGGCCCAGGGTGTATACCGTTTCCCCCAAGCGCCCAACCCACGTAGTCTCTTGACCGCCATTTCCCAGGTTCAAGAGGCTTGTGAATACCACTGGCATGATCGCTTTTGGGCCCACGCCTTGAAATCTCGATAATTCGCGTATCACTCGAACGCCACTGAAATAACGGTGATCGAGGTCCTGCCACAACTGCTCCTGGGAGCGGCGCGCGCGCGATTTGAAACCTTCCGGCTTCGAGTTATTCACTTCCAAAAGGTTCACGGAAGTGAAATCTCCAACGATGTCGTTGGCCTGCTCATGCAACGGCAATCGATTAAACAAGGTGAGATTAATTGTGAAATGCTGGCTCTTGCTCCAAATCGCGAGCACTTCCGCGTACGCTGCCAGCAAAATACCGGCGGGAGTCAGCCCGGCTCGCGCCGTTTTATCTTTCACGGCCTTCCAAGACACCTGATCCAAGCGAGCCTGGCGCCGCCTGAAAAGCGGTTTTTGAATGGAGGCGGGATTCACGGCAAACGGAATGTCGGGAGACGCAGGCAGCGTGGGGAGGCGCTTTACCCAATAGTCGCGCGACACACGGAATGCATCGGTTTCCTCAAGCCGATTGAACGCAAACAAGTAGTCGCGGAAGGACAATTCCAAGGGGGGCAGATCCACATTCAAGTTTCGGTATAACGCCGCCAATTCGCCGAAAATAATTTCGAAGCTGCGGCCGTCTGCAATGAGCAGATCGAAACCGATATGCAGCCGCGTGCGCTGGGGGCCGAGCGTGGTGGCGCGGAACTCGAAAAGAGGCCAGACATCCGTGGGATGTACGTAATGGGCCATCTTTCGCCGCACGTCTTCGAGATGGGCCTCAACGGCATTCGGATTTTGTCCTTGAAGGTCTGAGCACTTCACCTTGTATCGCGGCACTTCCTTGAGGATCTGCTGGCACCCTTCCGGCAAAACGATGCACCGCAGCATTTCGTGCCGGGCGATCAATTTGTCGAGGGCTGCCTCGAAGCGCTCCTGGTCCCAATCCGCGAGGTCCACTTCGAAATAATTGTGGCAGGCGATGTTTCCGAGTTCCACGCCTTCTTCGCGTCCGATCAGGTACGCTTGCTGGATATCGCTCAACGAAAACTGCTCAAAGCGGTTCCGAGGTTCCGGCTGAGCCTTTGGAAGGGCGACAGTTTGCTCAGGCCCGCCCTTCCTCTCGGCCATTGAGAGTTTCAGAGCCAGCCGCGCCCTTTTCTCCGGCGAAAGCCGTCTCAGTCTTTCATTCAATTCCAGGTTGTTCGTCAGGTTCATTCGCTATTCCCCGAATGGTCTTCACCCGGCGAGTAACTCGAATTTGCGTCACCATCCTCTTGCTCGATCTCTCCGAGCAATTGTTCCAATTCACCCGCATTGGCTTGTTCGAAGAGCATCTCCTCGATTTTTTCTGATTGCGCCCTGAGAACCGGGGTCATCAGAAACGCTTCAAGGGGAAATTCGACGTTGAATCGATCTCGAACCTGGAAACCAATTTGCATCGCCAGCAAGGAGTGCCCGCCTAGCTCGAAAAAATTGTCGTCAAGCCCGACAAAGTCAACTTTGAGGAACTCGGCCCACAGCGATGCCAACGACTGCTGCAACTCAGTTTGAGGGGCAATGTATCCGTCCTTGTTTCTGTGACGGACGGGTGTCCGCGCCTCAATCGCCCGTGACAATTGATCCGGGTCACTGAGTTCGGTGGCGATGCGGTTGAAAATCCTTGACTTCATTCGCTCCTCTGAAATGCGATTCTTTCTCTAGACCCGATCCACAGAATCGTGAGTCGTATCGGACAATCGGGCAGCACTCCCCGCATGTTCAACACACAGGAAAGACGAGAGTTCGGCGATGCGTCCAGACTCGAAATCAATCTGACAAGGGACGCCGTTTCCCGCCTCAATGATTGCGCCAATACTTTCCAAAAAGTCGCGCGCTGGTTGGTTCTTCGGAGTCGGGACAAAGTGGATCCTTATGTTCCCGCGATCTTCCTTCCGCGCAATCCGGTCCAAATGCGAAAGGATGCGATGCTCGACCCGTCTTCCCAGGGCCCGGCAGCTCAGCAGCACGTTGTCCACATCCAGAAGGCCTGGACGCCTCGTGAAGATCATCGCGCCCACCAATCCGTAATCGCCAAACCGGTCGCGAAGCCTTATCACCAGGCACTCCGCATTCCCCGCCAAGCACAACTGTTCGACTTCGTTTTCCGTGCGCCGGACACTGGTGAAATTAAACTGGTTCGTTCGCTGCGTCAGTTGCGCGACCCGGGGCAATTCCGCTCTCGTCATCGGAAGGAATTCAAGCTGAAGTTCGAGTCCGGCAAGAAAGTCTTCCAGTCGCATCGATTGCGCCGACAGCTTTTCTCGTTCGGCATTCCTGGCATAGAAATCACTTCTCTTGCGATCTTCTTCCGTAATCTTGAGGTGATCGAAAGCCCAGACGTGAGATAGAAATCTCTTGAAATCAGTGTTCTGCTCGGGCAACTGCAGGGTGAGCGCTTCCGGGCAACGGGCCTCGACCTCCGCGCACTCTACCGCGCTATCGTCCAGGAAAATGAAGCTGTCCATTCCGAGTTTCAGTTCCGCCGAGAGCGATCGAAGATTTTCCGACTTGGGTTGCCAATTGATTCGAGAGGAAACGAAATGTTCCCGCTTGAGAACCATGCCGGGGTTTTTCTCAAAAACACTCCACACATCTTCTTCACTATTCTTGCTACAAAGACACACCAACATCCCGGCATCGCGCTGAGCCAATATGAATTCTTGTAAATCACTGAAAGCAGGTCCGACGCGGACCCCCGAGGCTCCATCTTCACCACACACGCCCTGCCAGAGAGTGTTGTCACAATCCAATACGATGACCTTGTGGAGAGGCGTATGGATTCGATAAAAGCGGCGGGCGATGATCGTGCCCAACGCGTGGAAATATTGCCGTGTGTACGGCACGTGCGAGACTTCGTTAGCCTTTTGGTCTTCATATTCGGTTACGGGGTAAAGAGCCTTGCTTTCCGCTGATGTGACCACGTAGGTCCCACTGACATCCTTCAACCGCTCCGCAATTTGCGCCTCGAGTGTGTCGAAAAATCTTGCCAGTGTTTCATCGGCCTGAATCCGCCCCGAAGCAGGACAAAAGCAAAGCAAGTAAAAGACCTTGGAGTTGACTGAGGCGAATTTCATTGCCTCCAGGAGATCCTTTGCATTGCGCTGAACCCGCTCTTGGACGTTCTCCCGGCCATCGTGTCCGGAATCCAGCCCTCCGGCTCCTCGCCACCAGTCTTCCAGCCGAATGAGTACTACGTTCAGACCGCTTTGATTCGTAGAGAGAACGCTGGCAGGATCCAGCAATTGTTGAAACACCTGGTCGAAGGGGCCGAATTTGACTAGGCAGCGGAGATCCAGCTCGTTCATCCAAAAATTCAACGGCTCCGCCACGGGCTCAGCGGTGAACGTGGCTGTCAAGGCGATGGTCTGGACGTTCTTGTTTTCGTGGTCGGTTGATACAGCTTGAAGCAAGGCAATCCCCCGCACCGGCAAGAGCCGGATAGATCCTTGCGATGGAACTAGGAAGCATTTGAGGGTCCAGTTCAAAGGTATGAGCCTCAGTTTCAAGTCCTCGTAAGTCATTTAATTTCAATGACCCCGAAAAGCCCATTTGCCACATATGCAAAACATTTCCCTAACTTGGACAAATCGTTCTTCCGGAAACCCATTTAGGCCAGAGACTTACCTAAGAGATGTAAACGATTGTGAACGAAATCAAAGATAATGCCCGACGGCGGCCAAGTGAGCTTTGCCTTTTGGTCTTCTAGCCTCCCAACGGCTAGAGCGGGGCGACACGAACCTAGCCCTGGAGAGGCGAGGCTTCGGGCAGAGAAATGCCGCACAGAGCAAGTCTTCGGTGGGACTCTGGGGCGGCCCTCAGATATCGCTCACCAAAGAGTGCGGATGGAAGGAAGGCGACAGAGGCGGCCCGGCTCAAACGCAAAACCCCCTGGGAGAAAAAAGAAAAACCGACTTGACACTAACCGGCCTTCTCATGGAAGGACTTGGCCGCGGGAGCATCGCATTCCGCATTAAGATCTTCTCTGGGGCAAGCTCGTTGTGTCCAGAGAAGGGGAAGGTTATGATGCGCAAGAATGAGGGCCAAATCGGAAATTCCGGTTAATTTAATTCCAGGAGGAGATATATGTTCGATTTTCGGCTCCTGAAACGAGCTCTGTCGTCCTTCGCAGCTGTTGCGATCCCACTCATTTTCTGCATGGGACAGGCGTGGGCTCAGACCGCGGGCCAACCTTCCACAAAAAAAGGCGATTGGCCTTATTACTTTGCTGACGCCAAGGGAACCCGCTATTCTCCTCAGGATCAGATCAATGCATCCAACTTCAATCAGCTTGAGGTCGCTTGGCATTTCAAAACCGACAATCTGGGCGCGCGGCCAGAATACAAGCTCGAGGGAACGCCGCTGGAAATCAATGGGGTTGTGTACACCACCGCGGGATCGCGGCGAGCGGCGATTGCGCTGGACGCTAGAACGGGCGAGTTGAAATGGGTGCACAGTGAATATGAAGGTCGCCGCGCAGCGATTGCTCCACGGCAGCTCTCGGGACGCGGGCTTTCGTATTGGACCGATGGCAATGGCGATGAACGCATCCTGTATGTAACAACCGGCTATCGATTGGTCGAACTTAATGCCAGGACTGGCATGCCGATCGAGACGTTTGGCACAGGTGGCATCGTCGATATGAAGGTTGGCGCCGTGACCGGCGTGAACAAGCAGATCGACCTGGAAACAGGGGAGCTCGGCCTGCACACCACTCCCACCGTGGTCAAAGACGTGGTCATCGTTGGCTCTTCCATGAAGGAAGGGACCCAGCCGCAGACACACGACAACACCAAAGGATTTGCGCGTGCCTACGATGTGCGGACGGGGAAGATGCTTTGGCAATTCAATACGATTCCCAAAAGAGGGGAGTTTGGCTACGACACGTGGCTGAATAACTCGGCAGAGGTCAATGGCAATACAGGTGTCTGGACCGGAATCACCGTGGATGAAGAACTGGGCCAGGTCTATCTGCCCGTGGAAGATCCGACTTCCGACCAGTATGGCGGACACCGGCCAGGCAACAATTTGTTCGGAGATAGCCTGGTTTGCGTCGATCTGAAAACGGGTAAGATGAAGTGGTATTTCCAGGTTGCGCATCATCCCATCTGGGACTACGACCTGTCTTCCCCGCCGATTCTCGCCGACATCAACGTTAATGGCCAGGCGATCAAGGCAGTCGCTTTGCCCAGCAAGGAATCCTTCTTGTACGTTTTTGATCGCGTAACGGGCAAGCCGGTCTGGCCAATTGAAGAACGGCCGGTTCCACGGGGCGATGTGCCGGGCGAGTGGTGCTCTCCTACCCAGCCGTTCCCGACAAAGCCTCCAGCCTATGCGCGCCAGGCCATCACGATGGACGACCTCATCGACTTCACACCAGAGCTGCACGCGAAAGCGCTGGACTTAGTGAAGCATTACAAGATGGGCCCCATGTTCCTGAGCGCGGTTGTCAGCAAGCTTCCGGGCCCGGTCGCAGCGTTGACCATCGGAACCTTGGGCGGCGGCACCAACTGGCCCGGCGCAGGATATGACCCTGAATCTCAGACAGTCTTCGCGCCCGCGGCGAATGCGGGCGTGGCCCCTCTGGGGCTCGTCGAGCCGCCGGAAGGATTTTCTGATATTCGATACCTTGCCGGAGTCGCGGGCCAGAAATTCAGGGTTAACGAAGGCCCTGGCTTCGGCTCCGCCTCAGACGCGCCAAAGATTAGCGAGTCTCAAGCGAAACTGAATGCCATCTTGGCCAAATCAAACGCGAATACTCCAGAGGCTCCGCCGATCGGCACGACTGTAGATGGTCTGCCACTCGTGAAGCCGCCTTACGGCCTTCTCAGCGCAATTAACTTAGATCGAGGCGAGATGGTTTGGCAGGTGCCGCATGGCGATACGCCGGACTCAATTCGAAATAACCCGGCGCTCAAGGGGCTGGACATTCCCAAGACTGGCCAGCAAGGCAATGTCGGGCTGGTGGTGACCAAGACTTTGGTCATTATGGGTGATCCTCAGATTTCGACGACGGCTGGCCATCCGCGCGGGGCCATGCTGCGCGCCTACGACAAGCAAACCGGTCAACAGGTGGGAGCGGTCTGGCTGCCAGCCCCGCAAAGCGGTTCGCCTATGACCTACACATTCGATGGCAAGCAGTACATCATCGTGGCCGTCAGTGGCGGCAACTACTCTGGCGATTACATTGCTTTCAGTCTGCCTTCGACGCAATAAGGGGACAAGAGGGACTTTAGAGAGCCCGCGTTCGCAGGCATTTTTCTGCGCTGACGCGTTCGAAGCAAGACCAAAAATCCCATTGGGAAAAATCTGTTCGTGTATTGTACTTCGTTTTGAGTGAGGCGATATGAAAACCAAGGGCGCGGCAGCGGCATTAATCGGTTTAGCGACAATATGCGCGTCCTACTCCGGCATTAACGCACAACAGCCACCGTTCTTACCTCAGGAAACGGCAGCATCGGAATCGCTTACAGTGTGGGACGGCGTGTTCACCCAAAAACAAGCGGATCGAGGCAAAGACCTCTACACTACACACTGTACAGAATGTCACCTCGCAACATTGGCGGGTTCGGATATGACCCCTCCGCTCGTTGGAGGCGATTTCCTGTCAAACTGGACCGGCTCCACCCTCGGCGACTTATTTGAACGAATTCGCAAGACGATGCCGATGAACAACCCGGGATCGGTGCCCCGCGATGCGATTCCCGACATCTTGGCCTACATATTAAGCATAAACAAATTTCCGGTTGGCGAGACGGAACTCTCGCGCGACGCGCAACTGCTCAAGAAGATTCGGATCGAGGCCACGAAACCAGATCAAAGCAACAAAACCAACAAAAGCGACAAGAGCGAATGACAGCGCATGCAAACAGGTAACGTTCCTTGTTCATGTAAGGGAAACTAACTTGATCTGAAAGCGAAACGACCTGTTCCGGATCGTAGCGGGCGAATGGCTGCCGAGGAGGTTGTGATGTCCTGTGCAGATTCATTGAGTTTCACACGGGTGTTATCTCTCGCCTGTGCGATCGCTATATCGAGCGTCGCGGTCTCCGCACAATCCAATCGTGGGACGTCCCTGACCGAATCCTCTGCGGGCCCGCTGGCGTCCTCCTGTGGCGTGCCGCCTGTCGAGGCGGGTCAACGAGGCCGGCAGGCTGTGTTTCCGCTCGCTCAATACCCGGTCAAGCTCCCCGGGGTGTCAATGCTTGGCGCGCGCAACGACCTCCCCAATCCGTATCAGCCCGGCGTTGACTGGGGACAGTTGCCCGCGGGAAGGAAATGGGGATCGACGGCGAGCGTGACGACTGGGCTCGATGGCACAATCTGGGTCGCCGACCGATGTGGTAATTTCGGCGCAGGTGGCGCGACGTGTGCCGGCGCAAGCGCAAACGTCGACCCAATCTTTCAATTCGATCCGTCGGGCAAGTTACTAAAAAGCTTTGGCGCGGGACTGTTCGTCAGCCCTCACAAATTGGTCGTGGACAAGAACGGCTATCTTTGGTTGGCCGACAATGGGGGACACCAAGTCTTCAAGCTGAACAAGGATGGCGGGATCTTGTTGACGCTCGGTAAGAAGGGAGTCGTTGGTACGGGATTCGATGAGTTCGATGCGCCGACCGCCGTCGCTCTTGCGCCGAACGGAGACATCTTCGTCGGCGATGGACACTCCGGAGGCGGCACGGCCACAGGCAATGCGCGCATCATGAAGTTCGACAAGAATGGAAAGTTCCTCAAGACGTGGGGAACGAAAGGGATGGGGCCAGGCGAATTCGATTTGGTTCACGACCTGGCCTTCGATTCCAGAGGCCGGCTGTTTGTGGGCGACCGGCAGAACAACCGAATCCAGATTTTCGATCAGGACGGCAAGTTCCTCGCGCAGTGGTTCCAGTTTGGGCGGCCGAGCGGCATCTACATCGACAAGCGGACAGACACGATCTACGTAGCCGACTCGGAGTCGAGAGACGGTCGAACCAACACTGGAGAGTACGCACTACCGCAGACTGGCTACGGGTACAATCTCGGCAGCCAGCGGGGCATCCGGATCGGGAGCGCCAGAGACGGCGCGGTGAAGTATTTTATTCCCGACCCTTGCCCCTATCCGTACCCTGCCGGTTCGAGCATGGCGGAAGGCGTGACTACGGATTTCGACGGGAACATCTACGGTGCGGACTACCTCATGGATGTGAGGAAATTCGTCAAGAAGTAAAGGCAAGATTTCACAACACACTGGCGAAAGGTGGTTTCACCCGAGTCACGGGGCACTCGGAAGATAGTCATCGGCAAGAAGTCAAAACCTTCGTGGCATGCATTGGCAAAGACGGTGCCCTTCGTTGGCAAGACGACTCGGAATAGAACGCGTATCTGCGGGACCGCTATATGAACGAAGCGGTTGTTTCCTGAACGTCGTGCCAGCTCAACCGGTCGATGCAACACCCTCTGATCGGTTGATCTGACAATACTTCCCTCGAGAATTGATCTGTACGGCAGTCCTCAATTAGAACCTAGACAGGGCAGTGTTCTTTTTGAATCAAAGCTCGCGAACGAAATCAGCTTCGTAGACTCCCTCAAGAGGACTTTGAGCAAGTGTTGCAACGACCCATTGAGACCACCTTGTTTATCGGGATCTGGACCACTCGCCTTGCATTTGCGAAATGATTGCGCGGAGGAAAGGGCATCGTTAAACTCTGGTCGGCCCGAAAACAGATAACGACGCTCGGTTTTTCCACGCGAGGGGTCTATTTGATGGGGGTCAATCAAGTGGCAGATGACTCTTGGAACGCTCATATCAGATATCTTGAAGATGAGGTAAAGAAGATAGACGAGCGAGCTGGCAAGCTGGACAAAATGATTCCGGGCATGAAGAACGAGGCGAAAAAACACGCGTGCCGGGAACTGGTCAATGGCCTACGAGATGAAGCGAGGCAATACCGCAAGTATCTCGCGCTTGTGAAACGGTTCATTCAGCATGAGTGATACCTTGCTGATAGGGCAGAGTC
>DATNIO010000271.1:0-4491 GCA_035604385.1 Verrucomicrobiia bacterium
AAACACCCAAGGAATCGAAAGACCCAGTGTAAAGGATGTCCTGGCAACGACTGTAAATGATGTCTTGGCACTTTACACTTCAGGCGGGCACTTTGGAGACAGGCACATGCCCGCCTGAAGGCGGGCGCTACATGAACCAAAGGTGTGTTCTCACACCGACTCTTAAAAGCCCGAAGTATTGGACGCGAGAAAGTGCGTTAGGTCAAGGCCCGATGTCGATACCCAGGAGGACCTTCGTCACTCTTTCTGGCCACTATCTTGACAAGGGCGCGAGGGGCCGATAGTCTTGGCGCGCGATGAGACCTGACGCGGCCATTCGAATCTTCGAGGAAGTGGGCGCCATCCGCCACGGGCACTTCGAGTTGACCTCGGGGCTGCATAGCGGCACGTACGTGCAGTGCGCGCTCGTGCTGCAGTATCCGAAGTATGCGGAGCAATTAGGGCGGGCGCTGGCCGCGGAGTTCATGGATTTGCGCGTGGACTGTGTCGCGTCTCCAGCCCTTGGCGGACTGATCATCGGCCACGAAGTAGCGCGAGCGATTCCACCGCGTGCGGATGGCAAACCCATACGCGCGATTTTCGTGGAACGGGATTCCTTGGGAACGCTGACGTTGCGCCGCGGATTTCGAGTCGAACCGGACGAACACGTACTGGTCGTGGAAGATGTATGGACCACGGGCGGCTCGACGTGCGAAACGATTCGCGTGCTGGAAGAGGCGGGAGCGCGCGTGGTGGCTGCCGGCGCGTTGATCGATCGCAGCGGAGGAAGAATCGAGTTGCCGGTGCGCACGGAAGCCCTCGTCGACCTCAAAATGGAGAGTTATGACGCTTCCGAATGTCCTCTTTGCCGCAGCGGGGGCGTGGCCGTAAAGCCGGGAAGCCGCTATGCCCGCTCGGGCGCGTAATAGGAACCACGGATTCACACGGATAAAAGAAAGAGAAAACCTAATAAGAGAGAAAAAAGAAATATCAGGCGCCAAATAATCGCTACCAAATACGCCAGTTGACTCCGATCGGCAATCAATCCAGCCTATCTCAACGTTTTTTCCCTGTTTATTTCTTGTTTTTATCAGTGTTCATCTGTGTTCATCTGTGGTTCCATTGATTTTTCGATTCCATGCGAAATATCAAATTCACGATCGCTTACGATGGGACCGATTTTAGCGGCTGGCAGGCTCAGCCGGGGCAGTCCACGGTTCAGGGTGTGCTGACGGACGTTCTGGAAAAGCTGACGCAGCGCCGGCTGACCACCTACGCTGCGGGACGTACCGATGCCGGCGTGCACGCGGCGGGGCAGGTCGTGAATTTCAGAACGCAATCGCCGCTGACTACGGGAGAGTTTCAGCACGCCTTCAATTCTTTGCTGCCGCCCACCATACGGGTGAATGCCGCGGAGGAAGTTGGTCCGGACTTCCACTCGCGCTGGGACGCGCTGGCGAAGACGTACCGGTACCGGATTTTTCGGGGGCGCGTCGTTCCGCCGTTCCTGTGGAGATACGTGCAGCATGATCTCCACGAGCTGAATTTTGACGCGATGGCCGAAGCTGCTCGCCATTTTATCGGCGAGCACGACTTCACCTCGTTTGCGGCCTCGACGGGTTCGGAAGAAGACGACCGCGATCGGACGACCGTTCGGACGATCTATCGCTCGGAATTCCTGCGCATGTCGAATGCCGATTCTCACGAGGGAGAGGAGGAGTGGGTTTACATTGTCCGCGGGAAATCCTTCATGCGCCACATGGTCAGAAAGATGGTCGGGACGCTGTTCGAGGTCGGGCGCGGGAAACTCGTTCCGGACGATTTGCCGGAATTGATTGCGCTGCGCGATCGGTCGAAGTCCGGCGCGACGATGCCGCCGCACGGACTTTGCCTCGAAAGTGTGGAGTATCCTGACCCCGCGAATTCACTGGCTTCGAGCGATGAGCATTAAGTAGCACAGCCACTCTTGGCTGTGCGGTTTTTCCAGCACTTAGCAAAGGCACACAGCCAAGAGTGGCTGTGCTACCCGGCTTTTTCCGCAACCTGTGAAGTCTGTGCTATCAAAGTCGCGCTTGGTTTCACGGGAAGGATTCGAGTAAGATACAAACTAGATACGCAGGAATCGATCCTGAACGTGCATCCTAACCGGAGAGGGGAAACGACGAATGGCCGAGGAGACCACACCGCAAGGCGCATCACCGGCAGCACCGCCCCCGGCACCTCCCGCAACTCCTCCCGCAGCGGCTGCGCCTCCCGCGGCTACGGAAACTGCGCCGCCGGAACAGAAGATCAAGGTGCGCAAGCCCAGGCAGCGCTCCTGCGATGAGAAGGATGCCAAGGGAAAACTGTGCGCCGGGCATCTCAAGCGGTGGTACGACTATCCAAAGGAAGTGCAGGCCAAGATCGGGAAGGACGCGGAAATTTACCGCTGCGAATTTTGCAAAACGCTTTACAAGCCCGACCCGAAGCAAATGCCTCACAGTTATACATTGCGCTATTAGTGGTTCATATCAGAAGTAGCTTTGTGGGTCACGGCTTTAGCCCCTGAAGCCTCAGGGCCTGAAGGCCCCAATTGAAGTTCCTTATTGTCGGACCTGAAGGTCCGACCCACAAAGCGGCATTGAGCGCGCAGGACGAAATTGACTTGAGCCACTAGTTGGAACACCACTGGATTTCCGGCCAGACGTCCTGAAGAGGTCTCATGTTGTTCAACCGTTGCGGCAGCAAGGCAAGTGCGAACCATCCCTCCGAGATGAGGGCAGATGCCCGCGCGGCCGAGTAAGCCGTGAAACGTTTCCTCATACTACTTACGGTGGGAGTGGCAGTGACTTCGTTCATTCAGAATTTTTCGCGAAAGGCGGCCGCGTCGGATACGCCAACCGATCCCCGGATCACGCGCGTATTGGAAATTCTGCGCGGCAGCACGAGCGCGACGACCGAAGAACAAATTCGGATCACGGAAATTCCCGCGCCACCGTTCCAGGAGAGCGTACGCGCCGCGTACATGAAAAAGGTGCTCGCTTCCACGGGCCTGCGCGTGGAAGTAGACGACATCGGAAATGTCATCGGCGAATGGCCCGGATCGTCGCCTGACGTCGTGATGCTGACCGCCCATCTGGACACTGTATTTCCCGCGGGCACCGATGTGCACGTCAAGCGCGAAGGCGGCAGGCTCCTCGCTCCGGGCATCTCGGATAACGGCACGGGGCTGGCGGCGCTCATCGCCCTGTCAAAAGCTTTCCGCGAAGCAAAAATCAAAACCACCAAAACAATTTTATTCGTGGCCGACGTGGGCGAAGAAGGCGAGGGAAATCTGCGCGGGATGCGCGCGCTTGTGGAGGCTTACAAAAAGCGCTTGAAATATGTCCTGGCCCTGGATGGCTCGGCCACCGAATATGTGACGACGGCCGCGCTGGCGTCGCGCCGTGTGGAAATCACGATCACGGGGCCGGGCGGACACAGCTGGTCGGACTTCGGCGCGCCGAATCCGATCCATGCGATGGGGCGCGGAATCGGGCGTTTTGTCACGGCGCATGTGCCGGAATCGCCGCGCACAAGTTTCAACATCGGCGAGATCGAGGGCGGCACATCGGTAAATTCGATTCCGTCGAGCGCGCATATGAAAGTGGATTTGCGCTCCGAATCGGAGACGGAACTGGCCGCGCTGGAAACGCTTTTGCGCGACGCCGTCAAGGCGGGCGTTGACGAAGAAATGTCCGCGGCGCGCGAGCGCGGCATGGCGGGCAGCTCGAATATGCTGAATCTGAAAATCAATGTTTTGGGAGTGAGACCCGCGGGCGAACTCCCCGAGAATTCACCGCTCCTCGCCGCATTGCTGGCGGCCGACAACCAACTCGGCAACCGTTCGCGCAGGGAACGATCCTCGACCGACGCCAATATTCCGCTCTCGGTGGGAATCCATGCCATTTCGCTTGGCGCAGGCGGACGTAGCGGCGGCGCTCACACTCTCGAAGAATGGTACGACCCAGCGGGCAGGGAACTCGGCCTGCAGCGCGTCGCATTGACCGTCCTTGGCGTCGCCGGCCTGGAACCGTAATTTGAAATGTGACTGATAAACTTTCAGGGCTGGCTGCGAAATTCAACTTCTTGCATTTCTCCGTCCCATGATCTTCCCGAAACGAGGAGGTAGGAAATACGCGCGGTGCGGCCACGCAGGCTCGCGCAGGTTGTGCCCTTCGCGGCGGCCGCCGAGCCCGAGGACTTCATCGATAGTTTCTCCAGATTGTCCGCATGGAGTTTCATGGTGATCGTTTGTGCTTTCAGCGTGACCTGGACTTGTGGCGCGCCCGAGCAGTTCACATCTGTGATGGTGCCCAGCATGGAATATACCTTGGAAGATTCGGCGAAAAGTGGAGGGGCAGGGCTTGGTGCGGGTGCGCTCTTTGGTGCGGGGGGTGCAGTTGTGGTCGTGGACGGTTTCGCTTCCGGTTCTGTTTTCCGTTCGATGCGCAGGCCGGGATCAGAGGTCGGCTTTGCGGGCGCGTTGCCGGC